>DATGJI010000023.1 GCA_035295225.1 Candidatus Eremiobacteraceae bacterium
TTCTGCATCGTGATCCGGACTGCCGCGACGTTGTCAGACGTGACCGTCACGCCTTGCTGCGCGGTGGTCTCGTACCCGTCGGCTGAAGCAGTCACGGTGTAGGTATCCGGAACGAGAGAGACGATCGTGAAGTGTCCTCCCGAATCCGTCGTCGCCGAACTTGACTGCGACGGCGACGTCGCACTGATTCTTGCGCCCGCGATAGGCGAGCCGTTGGCCGCGTACACGGAGCCGCTCAACGTTCCGGTGGTTCCGGCCAGTGCCCATGTTGCCTGGCAGAACACCGCAACGATCGCGAGCAACGCGACGCGCAGTGACCGAGATCTCATCTGCGTTTCCTCCAAAGAGCAGAAGCGATGGAGCGACATCCGCTCCACCTTGCTGTCTTGGACGGTGTCCGCTAATTTGCTGCGGTGGTCGGTGCCAACATTGTGCCGCGCCGCCGAGGCGGGATGACGCCGCGACCGGAGACGGGGCGGCTGTGCGCGCGCGCAACCGAAAATGCGGCGGCGGTCATCGCTCGTGCATATGCTTCTCGGTCGGCATGGTCGATCGCGATCGCCACGAGCGGCGCGGCGCTTGCCAGTGCTTCCGCAGCGTCAGCGTAAGGACGAGCGGGTTGCACACCGCGCTGTTCGATGGCGTTCGGCAGCGCGGCTGCGAGCAGCGCATCCCGGACGAACGCGCGCTGAACATCTGGAGTTCCCACGGCGCGAAGGCCTGCCGGCGCGACGTCGACGATTGCCGCACAAAAACCATCATCGATCGCGATCGGCCCCACTCCGCGACGTATCTGACCCGAGATCGCGAAGAGGTCGTGATGCAAGACAGCGTCTTCGAGGAGAGCTGCCATGCGCCACGCGCGCACGCGCACGCGTTGCGCGCCGGCGACGTCGCCGCGGCGGTCGAGCACCGCGCCAAGCGTCGCCATCGCGTACGCGATTCCGGATGGAGAACCGTGGCGCTCCGCCAACTCCAGCGCCGCGACCGCGACGGACTCGGCCTCTCCGCACTCGCCGGCGGCAAGCAGGCGGCGCGCGTGGATCGCATCGACTTCGGCTCGAAGCCAAGAGTCGGGATATCGTTTCACCCAATCTTCCGGAGGCTGCCAAGATTTGCCCACGGCGAGCGCGGCCTTACCGGCGATCACCTGCGCGATGAGCGAGTAAGACCTATGACCGCGCAATCCGACCGCAGCCGCGAACGCAAATCGAAATGCACGCTCATACACGCCGCGGATGAACGCGAGACGCGCTTCACCAAGCGCAGAATTCGAGAGCAGGACGGCGTCGCGGCCGGCCATCGCCATCTGCCACGCCTGCTCGAGGCTCTTCGACGCACCGTCGGCGTCACCGCGATTGATCTGCACTTCCGCCTCGGCTTGACGGACTCGCGCCACGCTCCAATCGCCGCCCGCGTTGCGTTTCATCACTGCGACGTGCTGTGCGATCGCCGCAGTGTCGCAGCGCCGGCGCGCGGGCCAGCGCGATGCGTCAGCGATGTCGTAGAGAAGATCGGGCAACGCGGACGCGCCCAATTTCTCGGTCGACTCGCGCACGTCGGCAAGGATGCGTTCTGCGCGCGCGTAGTCGCCGCGGCCGTGCATCTCTCCGGCGATGCGAAGCATGGCCCGACTTCGGAAATGGTCCGAACAGCGCGCGAGGTCATCGTCTGTGACCGGCTGACCGGCCCACACGGCGAGCGTGACGCGAAAATGACCAAGCCGTCCGTAGGGGTCGATGTTGCTGGCATCGAGCAGGGCGAGCGCTTGTTCGGGAGCGGTCATCGAGATCTGATGCGCGATCGTCCAAAGGTAGACGGAGTCATCGGGCGGTGAGCTCAAAATGCGTGCGACGGTTGCGGCGAGGACGTCGAACGCCTCGGCGCGATAGCGGAAGAATTGGCGGCGCGATAAATTGAACTGGTGCGTCGCGGCACCGGTCGTTGCGCCATGGACGTCGCATGTGAAGATGATGTCGCGGAGCAGTTTCGTCCGGTTTCCTGCATCCGTGAACGACATCTCGAGCAGGTGCATGACAGCTTCTTGGCATGTGGCCATTCCGAATGCGTGGCGCAGAAGAAGCGCTAATGGCTGGCGTTCGAGTTCGTGCGGCTTTCCGACCACGCGCAGCATGTTGCGCAGATCTGCGTGCGAATAGCCGTTGCGCCGGTGGTTGCTTTCCATAGTCACAAATCTCCGCCGAAGCCTCGAGAAACGTTGAACTACTAATTCCTTCGGAGATGCCGTCGCGGCATCCCAGCGGCAATCGGCTTGCAAAGCCGCCAATATGTGCCAGCTTTGTGCCATGGCGCAAACCTGCAAAAACGCGACGTGTGCCGTACGTGTGCCCGCGTGCAGGGCGCGACGCATCGCGTTGCGCAAAGACCGCGACTATGAAAGTCTTTCTCGAGTCTAGAACTGTCGCGAACGTCACGCTCTATCCAGACTTGGCGTCGCTCACGGTCGATGGCCGGCCGATCTCGGTGAGTTCCACGGAGTTCGCCTTAGCGCGGGCGCTTTTCGACGAACCGGGAACCATCGTGTCGCGCGAACGATTCTACACCGTGTTGCGCGGCAGCGGCGGTCGCGAGGCAGCGAACTTACTGAATGTCTTCATTCATAGCGTTCGGCGCAAACTGCGCAACGCGGGCGCGCGCGCCAAACTAGCCACCGTGCGAGGCCGCGGCTACGTGGTCACCGCGCCACAACCGTTGGAACAACCTGCCTACCGTCACGCCAGTCCCATTCGGAACGGTCGAAAGGCTCATAACCGGGGACAATGACCTCCGGCGCGTTTTGGTAAACGAGCCTTAAGAGTAAGTTTCGTTTCCGTTCGCGCTTGGAGTTGAAGATGAAACCAGCCGGAGCACACCTCCGCCGCATCGCCATGTCGATCGCCGCGTTCTTCCTGCTTATCATGCCGGGCGGTGCGACGAAGGCGTTCGCCGATCCATTCGCATCGAGACCGCTCTGGGTGCAGATCGGACCGAGTGGCGGAAATGTCGGTTCGGGCAAGCTCAACGCGTTCGCCTTTGTGCAGAGCAATCCGAACATCATGTTCACCGGCGGCGGCTGGGGCAACACGCCGCGCGAATCTCCCTCGCAGTCGGGCGTCTATCGGACGATGGACGGCGGCGCGCATTGGACGCCGGTCAACGCCGGTTTGACGAATCCGGATGGGACGATCTCATCGGTCGTCAACGGGCTCTGGCTCGACCAATCGAACCCCTCGGTCGTCCTTGCGGCGACCGAATTCGGCGGCACATTCCGCTCGACCGACGGCGGCAACACCTGGCACAACGTCGATCTTTCGGAAGCGACGCAGTTCGCGAAGGTCGGGACTTCGCTCTACCTCGCCACCCGGCGCGGCGTGTTGGTCTCTGTAGACGATGGCGCGACATGGGCGGTCTCGCTCGCGGTCACGAACGGCGCGTCGACCGTCGTCAGCGCGTCGGGCGCAACGTATGCAGGCACGGCTGACGGCAATGTCTTCCGGCTGAAAGCCGGCGTTTGGACTTTGACCGGTCATGTGGGCACGGGCCCCGTCCACAATCTTGCGGTGGATCCGTTCAATGCAAAGATCGTCTATGCAAACGTGGACGACCAGGCGGCGTGGAATCAGGATCTCTACGGCTCCGTCAACGGCGGCAAGACATGGAGGTTCATCAACTGCCCGTGCTCCATCGGCGCGCAGGCCATCGCGTTCAGTCTGGTCGTGCCGAACCGCATGTATCTCGGCGACGACGGCGGCGGCGTGATCTACTACTTCACCGCCGATGGCAATCCCAACCCGGCCATCCAGTACGGCGCGCAGCCGTATGGGGTCGACATGCGCTACATCGTGCCGGCGGCCGGCCCGAGCAAGTCCGACGACGCCTGCTACCTGCTGGAGGACCAAGGGTTATTCTACGCTTCGCACTGCACGTCGGGAACCGCCCCGCCGCTGAACAACAACGTCGCCGACACGCTCGCGTATGACGTGAAGGTCACGGCCAGCGGAAAGAGCATTATCGCGCCGCTGCAGGACAACAGCGCCGTGGAAAGCCTTGACGGCGGCAAGACTTGGAACTACGATAACAACGCCGCCGAGGCCGGCGAAGGCGGCGAGGCCGCCATCAACCCCCTCGACCCGACCCGTTGTTACTTCGCGCACCCCGATGTAGGGCTGTACATCTCGAGCAACAGCTGCTCTTCATTCGCCGGTCCGTACACATCGGGCTTCGAATCTCTGACATTCGATCCGGCTTCACCAAAGACGCTCTACGGCATTGTGAATGTGGACACGAGTGCGGCGGCCGTCGCGGTGAGCACGAACGGCGGAACGATCTGGAAAAATACATCCTGGCACTTCAGCAATCCCTACCAAGTGGCGGTCTCGCCTGTCGACGCGAACACGATCGTCGTGGCGACGGGCACTGCGACGTCCGCCCCGCACCTCTACTACACGCACGACGGCGGCGCGACGTGGCATAAGTCCGCCGGTCTGCCGAATGTCGCCGCGCCGAATCAGGGAAGTCAGTGGTTTCCCGTTCATCGCTTCTATGCGGCTTTCGAGCCCCGCGTCGCAGGGACGCTGCTCCTCATCGATCATGACCCGAGCACCGACGACATCCTCGCGTTCAAGAGCGGCGACAACGCACAGACCTTCTCGCACGTGATGACCTTCGTTCAGCCGACACCCTCGCGGCCGTGGCCGCATCTGCTCTTCCCGAACAGCGACGAGCGCGTCATCCGAACGGCGCGCTACTACGCCACGCGATTCTTCGGCAACCGGATAGCGTTCAATGAGGGTGCGACGCCGCCGACGATACCCGCGGTCGTGATCACGACTCGGTTCGGCGCGTTTGTGTCGTACGACGTCGGAGTGCACTGGATGCGCGTGGACACAAAAGCTATCGCGCACCATTTCGTCGGCGCGGATTGGAACGGCGGCTATTTATACCTGGCGTCGTTCGGCCAAGGCGTCATAAGGACGTCGAAACCGCTTCAGTGACACTCTATGGTTGAGTGAATTGAAGGACGCCGGAGACCGTCATGTCTGCTGTTCCGCCTGCACCGACGAGCGTCGGCGTCTGCGAGCTGTTGTTGGGCGGTGACGACTCCGCGAGCGGCCAGTCGGCGCCGATCACGAACGCTGCGTACGACCCGGGCGCCAACGTTCCGGCCGGAACGATCGCAGTCGTATTGTTCGTGGCGACGCTCGCTGCGACCGCGAACGTTGCGTTGTTGACGACGACGACGAGCGATTCCGTGACGCCGGCAGGCTCCGCGACCGTGAACGTACCGCCGCCGCTGCCCGCCGCACCCGGCACGTATGAAGGCGTCGGATCTGCGGGGAGCACGGTCGGCGTTCCGAGCGTCGCGCTCGCAGCGTACGAGAGATTGCGCCCGTTGACCGTTACGGTCGTGCTCAGCGTATAGGTTCCCGCGCTCGGCGCGGGAGGTAAGACGAACTGTTGGCTCACCGGATTGCCGACCGTGCACGAGTTGAAATACACGAGGTACCCGAGATCGTAGCCGATGCCGTTCGAGTTTGCCGGCGATAGAGCCGGAGGTGCGCCGAACGCCGGTGCATAGTTGCCGATGAATCCGGGACCATTGTTCGTGTTGCTGAACGGCGCAAGCATAGCCGCCGGATTCTGTCCGTAGCTGAACAGTCCGCACGTGTTCACGGGCGGGCCGCTTGGCACGGCCAGTGTCGAGTTGCCGGGAAGAATGTAGGCCGACGTGCCAAGCTGATTCCTGAACGTGGACACCGCGTTCAGATAGGTTCCAGGTACGCTTGTGAGCGTGCCGGCCGAGTCGTTGAGCGTGCCGACGGCGAGCTGAAGTTTGGCCTTCGTCGCGAAGACCGGATTGCCGACCGTATTGTTCGTCGTGCAGCCCGCCATCACCGTCACGCTGACCAGCGCGATCAATCCTGCGCCGAGTTTGCGCATCGTTTCGAGTCCTTTCATGGGTGCCGGAAAACGACACGCCCGAAGTTACTTTCGACTAGTATTTTATGTTCACGAACAGCGTATAGGTGCGCGCTGCGCCGACCGGTTCGTTGAGGTAGTAGCTTGGTTGTAGCCGGTATCGGTACGGCTCAAGGCCGAGCAATCCGGAGATGCCGGAATTTGACGCATATCCGCCGAGGCCGTTGTTGTGGTACCGCGCGCTGTCGATCGGCTCGCTGATACTGTAATTTCCCAAGATGTTGTTCGCATTCAGGCCGAGCGACATACGACTCGGGCCGGAACCTATGTCTTGCGAGATCGCGACATTGACAAACGCCTCAGCCGGTCCTTTGAGGGTACCGGGATCGTTGCCGTCCGCCGTGCCAAGCGAGCCGGTGATGTTCGGGTGTTCTATCGTGCCCGGGTTTGATGGATCCGTGAAGTAGTAGTTGCCGACCGGTGATGCGAGGTCTGTATTGAGGACCTCCTCGGGCGTCGTGCCGTTGGGGCCGCCAAACACCCACGTATGCTTTCCGACACCGTAGCGGTAGCCCGATTCATACGGCACTTCGACGCTCGCGTGGAATCCGTGGTGCGATTGATAGCTTAGACCGGCCGTTGCGGTCACCGGCGCGACATACGAGACGTGGAACAGGTGATTCAGGGCGATCGCCGCGTTGTTCACCGCCGGGAAGAAGTCGCTGTCGTAGTTGGCGAGAGTATTGTCGTATGTCGCGGACACGAAACCGCTCAATCCGAAGACCGCGGATTTCTGGATCGAAAGTTCCACACCGGTGTTGAAGTTGATCCCGGCATTCTCTTCGCGGCCCGGACCGAATACTGGAGTTCCGTCGCTGAGCTTGAACAACAACGGCGTACTGACCGCGACGTAGTCGTAGCCCTTGCGGTAATAGGGAGTAACGCGCAACGCAAGGCCTTGGCCGAAGTCGTGATTCCACGACAGGTCGTAGTTGACCGCGCGCTGCGGACGCACGGGCGTGTACTGAGCAAAACTGTTCGTGTTGAGGTCGACCAGGATCTGCTGATAGAGATTTGCGATGTGATTCGTGGTTCCAAAACCGGGGAGCGGCGTGAAGCAGCCGCTTGCCATGTTGCAGCTCGCCAACCTTGGGTTCACGGCGTACGTGTTCTCGATGTTGCTGAGCGGCGTGAATTCGATGTTCTTCCCGAACGAAAAGCGGAGCGCGTCGCGTGAGCCGGCCTGGTAAGCGACGGCGAGCCGAGGGCTGACTTGGCTGGGCCGCGTCACGTCCGAGGTGATGGCAGGCCCCGGCAGCACGTGATAGAGTCCGGCGCTGTCCACGGTGTAGTATTGGTTCAGGGCCGCTGCATTCGACGGCAGGTCGATGACTTCTTGATCCCATCGGACGCCAAATGTGATGTCGAGGCGATCGGCTGGCGTGAAATCATCTTTCACGTAGAGGTCGTTTCGATGCAGAGGATCCTTCGCGAGGCTTGCGGAGTCGGGCAGAGTGCTCAGAGGCAGGCCGGTCGCGGAACTGCCGTCAAGCGCGGCGATGCCCTGAACGTAGCCTTGCGGCGCGTTCGGATTACCGAGCGAACCGGCCAATCCGAGAAGCCCGCATAATTCGCCGCACTCCAGAGGGTCGGTCTGCAATGCGAGCGTCGGACGGCTGATGGCGAAATCGGGCAAGGTGTAGTTCGTGTCGCCGCCGAGCGTGACATCGTGACGCGAATTCAACTGGTTTGTGTAGTCAAATGCCAGCGCCCGGCTGCTCGAGTGCACGAATTCGTATTGACCGGACTGCGCGCCGCCGTTCCAAGGCAAGATGAAGTTCACCAGCGAGTCCGTTCGGGTAACGCGAAATTCGCCAAAGCTCGACGCGCTGAACTGGTGTTTGAGATTGATCTTCTCGATGTTGTGGTCTTCCGTTTGATGATCGTCGTAGCCGATATTCTGAAGGACCGCGACCTGACCAGGGAAGAGCGGGGCAAAATCGGAGACCGCCGCGTTTGGATCGGCGAAAAGGCCGAGGCCGGAACGCAGCCGCGTCACGAGATTATTCGAGTCGTACGGCAGAATCGTGGAATCCTGAGCGTAGCCGAACTGGAACAGATTCGTGCCGGTGTCGGCGAAATATTGGAGCTCGTTTTCTTGGTGGCTGCCGAAGTGATAGACGAAATTCGCGAGCAAGTCGTTGCCGGGAGCATATTTGAGTCCGCCTCCGGCGAGCGGATAGAACGTCTTGTCGTCGCCGTATGTGATGGCGTCCCTCAAACCCGTAAAGGAAAAGTAGTAGCTAAAGCGGTTGTCGGGGCTTGCTTGACCGAAGTCGAACGCCAGGCGATGATCGAAGTTCGGATAATTGATGGAGCCGGTCGACTCGCCGGTGCCTGGGTACGTTCCGCGCTTCACCACGACGTTGACGACACCGGAATTGGTGTTGCCGTTCGTGACATCGTAACCGCCGGTCGAAAGCACGAGCCTCGACACGCCGTTGAGCACGAGGCTGTTGATGAATTGTCCGCTGACCGGTTCGGTCGCATCGACGCCATCGTACTGAAATCCCTCGTCGTTTTCGGCGCCGGCGCGGATCACGGGGTATCCATTTGAGTCGGTGGTGATGCCGGGCAGCGCGTCGAGGACAGCTGTCTCGGACAGATTCTGCGGTGTCCCTGTGATGTTGGTGATCGCCTGGCTATTGATGGTATATGCATCTGCCGTCTGTCGCGGCTGATAGATCGAAGTCGAACCGCGAACCGTCTCCTTGCCCAGAACTCTGACGTCCGCAGCCAAGCGGATATCCGTTCTCACGGTCTGGTCCTGGGTGACCGTGACACCAGGATACTGACTCGTCGCAAAGCCGGTCCGCGACGCCGTGACCGTGTACGTATCCGGCGGCAGGCCGTTCAGCGCGAAAAAGCCGTTTGCGCCGCTTACCGTGTGGCTCGAATAGACGGGCGACGAGACGGAGACCGAGGCGCCCGCGATCGGATGTCCGCTGGCGTCGGAGACGAAACCCTGGATCGAGCCGGTCGTGCCGGCGCGGACCTGGCTTCCTTGCCAAAGCGAGAGGAGAACGCCCACAAAAGCTAACGCGCGCGCAAATCTGACCGCCAGTGCCATGTGTTCCCTCCGAAACAAATCGCTTGCGCACTCTCGTGTGAATGACACGCTTTGTGCACTACCGGCAGTTACGTGCAGTCAATTTGACTCTTCTATCTTGGCACTAGTTTGTCACCGCCAGCCGGCTTTTTCATTTCATAAAGATGCATTCATATACTGAATGGACGGACAATTCAATGAATGGCCGGACGATTCGATGATAGGCTGGACAATTCGGTATGAGCGAAACTGTCAGACGTGAAATGAAATAGTCGGCGTCAACGGGGACTGGGATCGATTTGCGCGGTCTTTAGCCCTACCAGGCGGCCGTTTCTTGCATGTCCGCGCCGCTCGTGACGTGGCCTTCGATCGCCAACCGGAATTCCGTCGGCTTGTCCGCCTTCGAAAAGGCCTCTTTTTCCGTCACCAGACCGCTTTGATAGAGGTCGAGCAGCGACTGCGTGAACGTCTGCATGCCATCGTATTTTCCGGCGGCCATATACTGATACATATCGCCGAACTTGCCTTCGAGGATCAAGCTGCGGATCGTCGGCGTCGCGATGAGCACTTCGACCGCCGGCACGCGTCCGCCGCCGTCGAGGCGCACGAGAAGACGCTGCGAGACGATCGCTCTGAGACTCGTGGACAGCTGCACGGTGAACTGCTTGCGGTTGCCTTCGGGCAGGGCATCCATGATGCGCTCGAGCGCTTGAATGGTGTTCTGCGTATGCAGCGTGGAGAGAACGAGGTGTCCGGTCTCTGCCGCGGTGAGCGCCGTGATGATCGTCTCTGGGTCGCGCATCTCGCCGATGAGGATGACGTCCGGATCTTGACGCAGCGACTGTTTCAGCGCGACGGTGAACGAGCCCGTGTCGATGCCGACTTCGCGTTGCGAGATGATCGATTGCTTGTCGACGTGGATGTATTCGATCGGATCTTCGATCGTCACGATGTGCCGGCGTTGCGTCGCGTTGATGTAGTCGATCATCGCGGCCAGCGTCGTCGACTTGCCGGTGCCCGTCGCGCCGGTCAGCAGGATGATGCCGTCTTGCTGCTCGCACAGCGCCTTGAGCACTTGCGGAACGCGCAGTTCCTCCATGCTCGGAATGTCGAGGCGTACCGTTCGGAACGCGGCGCTGACGGTGCCGCGCTGGAAAAATGCATTGACGCGGAAACGGCCGTGGCCATGCAGGCCGTATGCGAAGTCGAGCTCTTTCGTCTCCATGAACTCTTGCTGTTGCGCGTGCGTCATCGAGGAGAAGACGATGTTCTCGCACTCGGGGAGCGAGAGCGGTTTGTCACCGAGGGGCTTGAGGGTGCCGTGAACGCGCACGATGGGCGGCACGGCTGCTTTCAAATGCAAATCGGAGGCGCCCAAAGCGACCATCTCGCGGAGGAGCGTGTCCAGATCTCTGCCTTGTGAGGCCCTGCCGTTGAAGGTATCCACCGATATATCGTCTCGCCTGCGGAATCGTAGAAGCGGATAGCAATTGCGGCAGGCTTGCGGCCCCCGCACCTCATTTGTTATCGGCTCTTTCCATTATAAAGCGAAGTCGCCGCCGCTCGCGGGACAGAGGACGGATTTCGGGCGCTTTCGAAGGTCGCCAGCACGATGCGGACCTGGACCCGTGCGTTCTCCTCACAAGCACGGGCAAAGTTGAACGTCTGCCTGCACGTCGGCCGAATCCAACCGAACGGTTTGCATGAGATCCGCTCCTTGGCTGCTTGCCTCGAGCTGGGCGACCTGCTCCTCTTCGAACCAGGCGTCGGCGGCTTCACCTTGCAGTGCGAGGGGGTCGATATCGCGGAGCGCGACAACTTGGCGTTTCGCGCGGCTTCGGCGTTGGGAGCGAACTCGGAAAACGTGCGCTTGCGCATACGCAAGAACATCCCCGTGCAAGCCGGTCTGGGGGGAGCGAGCGCCGACGCGGCTGCGACGCTCCTTGGGATCGCTCACATCGCCGCGGAACGGGACTCACGCCACATCGCTGCATCCGAACTCGCCGCGATAGCAGGCGCGCTCGGATCGGACGTACCGGCATGTCTGACGACGGGCTTCAAGACAATGCGCGGCACGGGCGACATCATCCGTCCAATCCGCGTCACCGCGCCGCCGTGGGGCATCGCGTTGCTCAAGCCCGTCGCCGGCATGTCCACAGCCGACGCGTATCTCCGTTTCGATGCGCGTGCTGAAGAACTCGATATTGCGAACATCCCGCTCGCAGAGCGCGATGTCTCGGAAATCGTCGCTGCCGACATCGCAGCCGGTCGCTTCGCCGAATTCTGCGCGCATGCACGCAACGAATTCGATCCGGTGATCTGCGATGTGATGCCGGAGGTGGCGAGCGCGCGCGATCGCCTTCGCCGAGCCGGCGCGGGGGCGACGCTGCTCTGCGGCAGCGGATCGACAGTTGCCGGCTTCTTCCCATCGCGGACGGACGCGCGGCGGGCACTGTCTCGCATCGACCTTGCTCCCGGCGAGTGGTCGCATGAAACGGCGTTCTACGATGGCGAGTGAAGCGCTCACCGCGGTCGCTCTCGCCGGCGGGCGGCTTGAATCAGATTTTGCCGCGGCCGGGCATTCGGTCGCGAATAAAGCGTATCTTCCGCTGGACGGCGTGCTCATGCTCGAGCGAGTGCTCGGTTCTCTGCGCGCAGCGAAGACGATAGACCGCATCCGGTGCGTGACCCCGCGCGACGCGTTCGATGCCGCATTCGGCGAGCGCGGCTCGACGCTTGCAGATGAGATCGTGGCTCCCGGCGACGGCCTGATCGATAGTCTGATCAACGGATTGCTCGGCTTGGCGCCCGAACGGCGCGTGCTTGTCGTCGCCACCGATATCCCGCTCGCTCGCGGCGAGCACTACGATGCCTTTGTCTCGCGCGCCGCGGGCGACCAATGGGACGTGTCGTACGGCTACGTGAGACGCGAGGCCCACGTCGCGCAATACCCGGCGGTTCGACACACGTGGGCCCGCTTGCGGGGCGGCGCGATGTGCGGAAGCGGTGTCACGGTGGTCCGGGCCGGTTCGATGGAAGGTCTCGCGGTCTTGCTGCGCCGCATCGCCGCGGCGCGGAAGTCGCCGCTGCGGCTGGCTGGTATCTTCTCCGCCGCACTCGTCTTTCGGTATGTGTTCGGAACGTTGACGCTTGCGAGCGTTGAGCGGCGAGCGAGCGAGCTCTCCGGTCTGCGATGTCGCGGCGTCGATTGCGAATATCCGGAACTTGCGGTCAATGTCGATCGCCTTTCCGACCTCAGCGAGGTCGAGCGGATTCTCGATGGGCGCGAAGCGACGTAGCGCATCCAAGCGCCGGACGCCCGAAACGCTGACCAGCGACGTGCGCACGCCCGCGACGCAGGCGGGGGCTCAAGCTCTTTTTTTCCTCGCGATCGCATTCGTCGCCGCGCATGAAGGGTTCACGGGGCTGGGCGATCCTTACAGGACGCCGTCGCTCTGGGGGATCGTCGGCGCCGTGTGCCTCGTCGCGTGCGCGCGCCGCGCCGACGCGCGGTTGACCGATGATTTCTGTCTCTCGTTTTCGAGTCGAGCGCGTATCGGCGTGCTCGCCGCGGTCGCGATCAGCGCCGTTCTTGCGATCGCCGGAGTTGGCGACCGCCAACATGGCTTGCTCGCTGCGTCGACGACAGACGCGGCCCTCGTGGGCGGCCTCGTTTTCGCCGCTGCCGCTCTCACCTGGGGCGGTGCTGCAAGCGCGACGCGCACGCTCTTCGGACGCGCGTGGATAGCGGTCGCGGCGGGCGCCATCATGTTCACGATGGCGTTCTTCAGTGGAAATCTCTATGCCGATGCGGCGGTCTTCGTCGCCTCGATCGCGGCGACGATCGCTGCGCAACGCGCGCGCTCATTCGCGTTTCCCGCCATCGTATTCGCGTACGGCGCTGCCGGTGTGCCGGGTGCGATCGTCACGACGATGCTCTACGTCGCCATCGCAGCATATCGCGGTCGCCCGATGTAGGGCGGACGTTTATCGTCCGCCGGCCCGAAGGGGCGATGTAGGGCGGACGTTCATCGTCCGCCGGCGGACCATAAAGGTCCGCCCAACATTCTTATCGGTCGAGGCCTTCGGCGAGATATTCGGCGGTCAAGCGCACGTATGCGTTTGTCGAGACTTGCGACCACGTGCGCGAACTGCCCTCGAGTTGCTTCTTGACTCTTGCGGGCGCGCCGGCTGCGAGGACGTCGGGCGGAATCGTCTGATCTTCGAGCACGACGGTGCCTGCAGCGATCAGCGCGCGTTCGCCGACCTCTGCGCGATTGAGCACCACCGCGTTCATACCGATGAGCGCCCCGCGACCGATCTTGCATGCTTCGAGTATCGCGCCGTGCCCGATCGTGACATCGTCTTCGACGATCGTATCATGACCTTCGTAGACGTGAATGACGACGTTGTCCTGCACCGAGGTGCGCGCTCCGATGCGGATGCCCGCTTCGTCTCCGCGCAGGACAGCGCCGAACCACACGCTCGCTCCGTCGCCGATCTCCACATCGCCGATCAGCGTGGCGTTCGGCGCCAGGAAAACGCCGCGGCCTATCCGCGGCGTCTTGCCTTTGAAAGTGAGCAGGTTGGCCATCAGCCGTTAGAAGTCGTCGTCGCCGGGCGCATCCCATGGAAGCGGCGCCGCGGGTAGCGGGTCCACGACCTCGAGCGCTTCGGCGCGCCTGCGTTCCTCGGCCCGTTCGCGAGCTCGCCGGCGGCGATCTTCAAGCTCCTCCGCATCGCTCACGAAGATCGAGGTGCCGTTCGGCTCGGGAGCGCCGATATGATGGTTGTGCTCCACGTCGAGCGGTTCGATCGCGTCATGCCTATGCGATGGTTCGGACTCGACCGTCGGCTCGGCCGGCGGCGGGTAGAGCTGACGCACTTTGCCCTTCGGCGGCGGCGGCTCGCCGGGACCGCGCATCATCGGGCCGCGAGGCGTGCGTCGCGAATCGAACGGCGGCGGCTTTGCTGCGCCAGGCGGAAGCGGCGTCTCTTCCATATCCGCCGGCGGATAGAGCTGCTTCATCGCCGGGCCGGTGCGCGGTGGTCCGGCATCGCGCCGTCCCCGATCGCCCCCGTCTCGACCCCGGCCCCGCGGCCGGTCGCCGCGTTCGGGTCGATCACCGCGATCGCGACGCGGACCGCGTTCTCCTAACTCGTCCGCTTTGGGAAGCGCGGCGTGCCCCGCGTCGCCGCGTGGCGCGCGCGGGATCGGACCATGCTGTATCTCCACTTCGATCGTCGCGGGCTTGTCGGGCGCGATGATCAAGTCGAGATCGTCTTCCGGTTCGTCGAGATCGGCATAGTCGCCGGGCTTGACGTCCGGTTCTCGAATTGGTCGGCCAAACGAAGGTGCCGGTCGACGGCCTCCGCGATCTCGCGGCGGCGCGGTTCGCTCGCGTGGCCGGTCATCTCGGACAGGAGGTCTGTCGTCGCGGTCGCGAGGTCTGTCGTCGCTGCCGCGCGGTCTGTCGTCACGGACGCGCGGTCTATCGTCGCGCGGTCTGTCGTCGCGATCGCGCGGTCTATCGTCGCGGTCGCGTGGTCTGTCGTCGCGGTCGCGCAGCGGCCGCCGCTCCGGAATCGCTTCGTGACGCGCGCGGTCGCCGCCGGCCGTTCTCGGACTCGCTCCGCGAACGGGCTCGGATCGGTCACGCTGAGGCGGACGTGCGCTGCTGGGCGCGTCTTCTTCGTCGCGATCGACCGTGACCGGCTCACCGTAGAGCTGCTTGATCGGCCCGGTGAATCTGTGACGCGGTCTTCCTTCGGCGCGCTCGCCGCGCTCGGATGCTTCGCTGCGATCCTCGTCAATCGCGCGCTCCGGTGGCCGCACGCCGCGCGCGCGCGGCCGGTCGTCCCGTTCGTCGCGGCGCGCGCGAGGCCGGTCATCGCGTTCCGCTGAACGCGCGCGACCGCGCTCGGGCTCGATCTCAATCGTGCGTGGCCGGCCGGCGTCGACGATCTCGACATCGGATTCCTCGTCGTCGTACGGGACTCGACCAGCTTCCGTTGGAGACGCAGCGGCGGTTCGTCCGCGTCCGCCGCGGCGCCGCCGGCGCCGTGGAGCGTCGCTCTCGTCACGATCTTCTTCATCTAATGGAGTGCGAGCGCGCGGCGCTGCTGCTTCTCGAACCGGTTCGCGTTCCCGGCCGGCGTCTCGTCCGTCGCGCACCGTTCCGCGGCTTCGCGGAGCCGCGGTGCTTCGAGGCGCTCGTCCGCCAGGCACGACGACGACTGCATCGTCTGAATCCTCGAAATCGATATCGCCTTCGCCGCCCACGATCACGGGCTGCGGTCTCGAGCGATCGCGATCGCGATCGTGTCGTTCGGGGGCTCTACCGCCGCGACCGCCGCGGACGGATTCGCGCTGACGCGCGTCACCGCGGCCCGCTCTGCTCCTGTCCTCGCGCTTTGCTGCAGGTTTTTCGGATGATGACGTAGCGCGAGCTACCGCTCCGCCGGCTTGCCGGCCGCCGCGAAGCGTGTAATCCTCTTCTTCGTCCTCGTCCAAGTCCAATCCGTACGGGATGTCGCGCGCCTTGGATCGCGCGCTCTGGCGCGATGCGGCGGCGGCGACGCGCTCGGGCTCACGCCGAACATCGCGCTCGCGATCCTCGTCTCGGTCCTCGTCGCGATGCGCGACAACCGGCGGAGCGATGGGCGCTTCGGTCTCCACCGCGCTCTTGCCGCGGCCGCGGCCGCGACGACGACGGCGTTGCGCCGATTGCAGCGGCTCAGAGAGGTCTGCGGTGGCGATGTTGCCGTCTGCGGCGGTGATCTTCAACTTCACCGTCTGGCCGACGCCGTTCGCCGCATCTTTGACTTCTATGAGATTGCCGTCCACCACGGCGACGCCGGACGACGGGTCGGGCATGCGGACCGCCAGCAGCTCGGTCTCGATTTCCCGTCCTGCCACGAGCGGTTTGCGCGTTCGCCGGCTCGTCTCGATCAGCACGCTTTCGCGGTGGCGCTGCGGCTCGACGAAGACCTGCAATTCGAATTCGTTGGCGGTCCCGAGCTTCTCGAATTCTTCTCTATACCAACCCATGAGCTGCGTCGCGACGGACGGATCGACGACGACGTCGAAACGTTTCATCCGTTCCCCGTTGCGTGCTCGCTGCCGGATGTCGCGCAATAGCTTGATCGCGATAGATTCGCTCGACATCACCGTGCCGAGCCCCGTGCAATACGGGCAGTCCGACCTCAGCTGACCGCCGAGATCTTTACCGACGCGTTTGCGTGTGAATTCGAGCAGTCCGAGGTTGGAGAACACTTGGATCGTGCTTCGCGTGCGGTCGCGGCGCAACGCATCCGAGAGCGTGTCTATCACCTGCTGGCGGCTGCGCTCGTGCGCCATGTCGATGAAGTCCACGACGATGATGCCGCCGATGTCGCGCAAGCGCACTTGGCGCGCGATCTCAGCCGCCGCTTCGATGTTCGTGCGGACAAGCGTGTCCTCGAGATTTCGGCCGCTCGTGAACTTGCCGGTGTTGACGTCGACGACGGTCAGCGCTTCGGTATGCTCGAGGACGAGGTGGCCGCCCGACGGCAGCATGATCTTCGGCTTGAGCAGTTTTTGCAGCTCATCGTCGATGCCGCGCGACTCGAAGAGGTTGCCGGGCCCATCCCACAGCTTGAGCCGGTTCAAATACTGCGGCCCGAGCAGCGAGAGCGTCTGTCTTATCTCATCGAACTGTTCCTTCGAATCTATCGAGACGCTTTCGACGTCGCTCGTCATGAAGTCGCGCACGGCCTTGAAGACCAGATTGAGATCTTTGTGCAGCAGCGACGGCGCGGTCGCGCGTTTGAACGATTCCAGTATTCCATGCCACAGACGCAGCTGAACGCCGAGATCGGCGATGAGCTCGGCTTTGCTCACGCCGCGTGCGGCCGTGCGGACGATCGTCGCCATGCCTTCGGGGCGGACATCCCGCATGATCTGCTTCAGACGGTCGCGTTCGTCTTCGTCTTCGATCTTCGATGAGACACCCGAGTACCGGCCCGTCGGCATGAGCACGAGATAGCGCCCCGGCAGCGAGATGTTGGTGGAAACGCGCGCGCCTTTGAGCCCGCGCGGCTCCTTGACGATCTGCACGAGCACTTCGTCTCCGGGATGGAGGAGCTCGTTGACCGTATGGCCTTTGCGGCGATCGGTGATCTCCGTCTCGCCGATGTTGATGGGATCGCGCATGACGTCGTCGACGTACAAGAACGCGTTGCGGCCGAGGCCGATGTTCACGAAGCTCGCGCCCATTCCGGGCAAGACGTTTTCGACGCGGCCTTTGTAGATGGAGCCGATGACTTTTTCTTCGCGTTCGAAGTAGATCTCGGCGAGGGAACCTTCTTCGAGGACTGCGACGCGGTTTTCCCAATCGTCGCACGATATGAGCAGTTCGGTCTTCAAATGATTTTCTGCCTTTGCGATGGTGTTCGAGGTTCGTCAGGACTGCAGACACGCCGCAACCGCGGTACGCCAATGGCGGCACCGCGGCGAATCGAAGAGATGTGTGGGCTTGCGAACTGAATTTCGCGGGTATTTCGCGTCGGTTGCGGCTGTCGGATCGGCGTCGTGACCTCGATCGTTGGTATACGCACGAACCTCTCGCGCGCTCGCGCCCGCATGCTGCAGGCGGCGCTTTCGCGGCGGTATCGTGCTGACCGGGGCGCTTCGATCGTCCTTTGCGCCTATGGCGGGAGCGTACTGCGCGAGGCGGGCGTTGCGAGAAATCTGGGAATGCGGTTTGGAAATCGTTCTCGGTGGCTTGCGTCGGCGCTGATTTGATCGGCACCGGACGTCTTCGCCGTGGATGCAACGCAAGTTCGGCTCGTGGTACGGGCCTCCGGCCGTCGACCGGTTCGAACCATTGGTTCTCCATGAGGGACGGGGCGGCCTCTTTCAAGACGCGGGCGGGTGGGATGACCGCCGCCGCGAAGCGCCAAACCACTTCCGTAGTTGGGCGACTACCGGTCGCCGTAGCCGTAGTAGGGCGGCCATCGGTCGCCCACGATAAAAAGGATGGTTCTCGTGAGCGTGGATCAGGCAACCGAGCGAAGCGGCATCGTGACATGGAAGGGCGCGCCGGTCACCTTGCAAGGTACGGCGGTGAAAGCCGGCGACAAGGCTCCCGATTTTCGGCTTGCGGCGGCCGACCTATCGAGCGTGACTCGCGACGACGTCATCGATCATGGAAAACGCGCGGCGCTGCTGATCGTCGTGCCGTCGCTCGACACCGGCGTCTGCTCGATCGAGACGGCGAAATTCAGCAAGCTCGTCGGGGAGCTTCCGGCAGAGAAAATCAAGACGTACGCGGTGAGCATGGATCTGCCGTTTGCGCAGAAGCGCTGGTGCGTTGCGGAAACCGTCAGCAACATCGAGATGCTGTCGGATTTCCGCGACCACTCATTTGGCATGGCCTTCGGCGTGCGGATGAAGGAAAAGGGATTGCTCGCGCGATCGATCTTCATCATCGCCGCCGATGGTACGGTGCGTTACGTGCAGGTCGTTCCCGACGGCACGCACGAGCCGGACTACGAGGCCGCGTTGGCCGCGGCGAGATCGGCGGCGGGCATCTAGCCTCCGGCGCGCTTCACACGCCGGCCCTCGTGCTCGAAGAAGGCGATCACCGCGTCGCGGTGGTCGCCTTGCAGTTCCACAAATCCGTTCTTGGTCGTCCCGCCGGTCGCGCAGCGCCGTTTCAATTCCGTGCCGATGCGCTCGAGATCCGTTGCCGCCACACCGGTCACCACCGTCACGGAGCTCGCACGGCGCCGCTCGCGAAATACTCTGACGACGCCGTCGTCCGGCAGACGGTCGTATTTCTCGGGCACGACGCGATGCTTGGGCGATCTCATACGTCGTCAAACGATATCTTATCGCGCTGCACGTGGATATTGAGCAAGATCCCGACGGCCATGAGACACGTGATGAGGCTCGACCCGCCGTACGAGATGAACGGCAGCGGGATACCCGTTATGGGCATGATGCCGATGGTCATGCCGATGTTGACCATGATATGGAACGCGAACATCCCGGTGATGCCCGCCGCGACAAGCGCGCCGTACATGTCGCGCGCGCTCGCGAGCGCGATCAAGCCGCTCGCCACCACGATCGCGTACAGCGCGAGGAGCGCAAGCGCGCCGATGAATCCCCATTCTTCGCCGATCACCGTGAAGATGAAATCGGTCGCGTGTTCGGGCACGAAACCGAGTTGTGTCTGCGTGCCGTTGAACAGCCCTTTGCCGAGCAGCATGCCGGAGCCGATCGCGATCTTCGACTGGATCAGACTCCAGCCGGCGCCCTGCGGATCGCTTTGCGGATTGAGAAACATCAGCAGTCGCGCGCGCTGGTACCCGTGCAGCACGAACGGCGACGTCACCGCGACGGCGCCAAGACCGACGAACGCCGCGGCGTAGGCGGCGAAATAGCGAGCTTTCGGCAGCGCGAAGAAGAACATGGCGGTGAAAATCGCGATGATGACGAGCGCTGTTCCGAGGTCGGGCTGCTTCAGCACGAGCGCAACGGGGAGCGCCAATGCGGCGAGCGGCAGAAGAAAATCTCGGAAGCGACGCAGCGAACGCCGCGGGTCGGCGAGAATCGCGGCGAGTGACAGTGTGGACAAGAGCTTCGCCGGCTCGGACGGTTGAAAGACGATCGGTCCTATGCCGATCCAACGCTGTGCGCCGAGCGCTGTGTGGCCGGCTGCAAGAACCGCAGCGAGCAGCACGATGTTGACGATATAGAGCGGCAGCGCGAAGCGTTGCCAGACATGGTAGTCCACAAACGCGAGCGCGGCCATCGCAAGCACGCCCACGATGAGATACGCGATCTGATGCGCGACGTCGCCCCGAGCGTCGCCTGCGTGCAGGGTCGCGCTCTTGATCACGACGAGCCCGACCACCGATAGCGCTATCGCCGTGATCGCGAGAACGTAGTTAAGCGAGACGTACCAAGGGCGCTCCAGCATCCTTGATACGGGTTATCCGCTGGGCGGCGGCGCCCCCGCGTCGTCGTTCGGCTGCGGCGTCCCCGCGTCGTCGTTTGACTGCGGCGTCCCCGCGTCGTCGTTCGGCTGCGATGCGAGCGGCGCGATCGCGGCCGTGCGTGCCCGCCGTCTCCGGCGGCGACGCGGCACGGTCATCGTTGCCTGTTGCGCGGCGGAGCCGTTTGCAGCATCGGCGGAAGCGGTTTGCTTGGCCGACGTGAATTCGGCCCCTTCGGGCACGGCGACGCGGCGCGCGAGCGCGATCGCATCGTGCGTCTTGACTTCGCGCACTGGGATGTTCGCCATCAGGGCGAATTGGCGCTCGGCGTTCTCAAAGTGCACGTCCATACCACGCTCGTCGATCTCCAGATACCGCCGGAGCACGTCGAGCATCTCGCCCTTCATCGCATCGAAGATATCCGGCGCGAGCGAGACACGATCGGACATCAAGACCAACCGGAGCCGCTCGCGGGCTCTGCTCGAACTCGCCTCTTCGCGGCGGAAAAACTTCGCGAGGAAATCGATCATCAGTCCAGTCCTCTACGAACGGCCAAGGCCGAGCGTGCTCATGATCCGTGTGACGAAATTGCTCTTGTCTTCGAACGATGGGATCGGCACATCTTCGCCGAGCATGCGGCGCGCGATCCTGCGGAATGCCGCCCCGGTCTCGGAGCCTTCGATGTCGATGACCGGTGTGCCGCGATTGGTGGCGATGATGATCTCGCGTTCGTCCGGCACGACGCCGAGCAAGTCGAGACGAAGGATCGCGTTCACGTCGGCGACGCTCATCATCGTGCCCTTCTTGACCATGGCGGGGCGAACGCGGTTGACGACGAGCTTCAACTCGATGTTCCGCGGCAGCAAGCCGATGACGCGATCCGCGTCACGGACCGCCGAGACCTCGGGAGTCGTGACCACGATCGCCTCCTGCGCACCGACGACCGCGTTGCGGAATCCCTGTTCGATGCCCGCCGGACAATCGATGAGGACGAATTCAAAGCGCTCCTGGAGCTGGCGGACGAGCAGCGCCATCTTCTCCTCCGGCACATCGTCTTTCTCACGATTTTGCGCCGCGGGCATCAAGAGAAGATTCCGGCGAACGCGATCCCGCACAAGCGCGTCATCGAGCGAGCATTTCTCTTCGATGACGTCGAGCAGGTGCTTGGAGACGCGGTTTTCGAGACCGAGCACGACGTCGAGATTGCGCAGCCCCACGTCGGCATCAACGACGACGACCGAACGGCCGGCGTCGGCGAGAGCGGTGCCGAGGTTGGCGGTCGTGGTCGTCTTCCCGACGCCGCCTTTGCCGGACGTCACCACGATCGACCGGCCGAGTTTGACGGGTGCGGCCGACGGCGCGTCGAGCTGCAGCTGTGAACTTGCTCCGGCCGGCGCCGCAGGCGCGTCTTGGACGTCGCGTTCGAGATCAGGCATGTGAGCGGGTTCCGATCATCAGTCGGCGCAGGCGGCCGAAGAAGCCGTCGTCGTCGAACGACGGCAGCGGCACGTCCTCTCCGATCAGACGACGTGCTATCGCAATGTAGGTCTTGGCGAGACGCCGGCTCGCATCGAGCACGATCGGCTCGCCCCGATTCGTCGTGTCGATGATCTCTTCGTCGTCCGGCACGACGCCGAGCACTTCGCGACCGAGAATCTCCGCGACGTCCTCGACCGCGAGCATGTCGCCCGTCTTCACCATCTCGAGACGGACTCGATTGACGATCAGACGTGCGCGCCGTTGGCCGAGCATGCCGAGAATCCGATCGGCGTCGCGAATAGCAGACACCTCAGGCGTCGTGACGACGATCGCTTCGTCGGCGCCTGCGATTGCGTTGCGGAAACCATGTTCGATGCCGGCCGGACAATCTATGAGAACGACATCGAATTCCGCCACGAGCAGACGCACGACTTCGCGCATCTGATCCTCTTCGATCGATTCCTTGTTCTTGGTCTGCGACGCGGGCAGCAAGTACAGCCCGTCAAGCCGTTTGTCGCGGATCAGAGCCTGGCGCGGCTGGCAGCGCCCTTCGGCGACGTCGACGAGATCAAAGACGATGCGTTTTTCCAGTCCGAGGACGAGATCGAGATTGCGCAATCCGATGTCCGCGTCCATGAGCACGACTTGCTTGCCGAGCGATGCGAGCGCGCAGCCGACATTAGCGGTCGTCGTGGTCTTTCCGACGCCGCCTTTCCCTGACGTGATGACGAATGCTCTTCCCGGCAACGGATTCTTCCTTCGCTATCGGTGTGGCTGGTCCGCGCGGACGATGACGATCCGGCCGTCGCGGATCGTCGCGATTTCAGGCAGAAGATCGTGGGCGCGTCGCTTGTCCGCAGGCGGGGCCGCCGCGATGCAGCGCGATATGCGCAGCTGCGTCGCTTCAAGCCTCAGCGCGTATACCGATGCCGCATCATCGCCGCGCGCGCCTGCGTGGGCGACTCCCCGCAGAGCCCCCCAGACGATGATGTCCCCGCCGGCGATGAGTTCGGCGCCTGCGTTCACATCGCCGACGACGACCAGATTTCCCTCGGCTTCGAACGACTGGCCTGAGCGCACGGTGCCCTTGTGATAGACGTTTGTGACGGGTTCGTCGGCGTCGCGCGTTTGATCGTGCGCCGCCTGAGATCGCCGTGCTCTTCCGTTGCGCGACGGGGTGGTGCGATCGTCAACCTTCCGCGGCGCTGCCGCAACGCTGGCTGCGACGAGCCGAAGCCCGGCGGACCGGGCGACGGCGGCGGACGAATCGCTGTCGCACACGGCACCGTCTGCTGTGATGCCGTACTGTTCGAGCGTGGCGATGACGGCCGCGAGCTCAGGCGCTTCCGCGCTCTCGCCTCCGAGCATGAGCACGGCGCGGCTTCCGCGATAGAAATCCGGGCTTGCATCCAGCTTTCCACGCAGCTCAAGGACAGCCCCGGCGAGCGGACGGTCGTACAGGTGCAACAGCAGCCCCGACTTCGTCCCCTTGATCTGCATTGCGTCGCGACGCGCCTCATAGCTGCTTGGATGTAAAGCGGAGCCTGCGCTCGGCCTGAACGCGAGGCTGCTCATGTCCCGCCGACTTCAGGGGGACGTTTCGATTCCCTTGTGGAGAGCGCTGTGAATCAATTGTGAATGAGATGTGGATGAGAGCCCGTCACAGCGACGTTCGATGAGAGGACTCTCCCACCGTCCGGCGCATCCAGTACTGCACCACTTCGCCCTCGCACGAGAGGAGCGCTCCCGATGTCTTTGATCAAGCGCGCGCTTGCGGTCGCAACAGCCGTAGCCGTCACTGCCGCAGCTTTCCCGCTCCCCGCCGCAGCGGTCTCCACCGCCACAGAGATCCGCATGGGCCAGCAAGAAGCGCAGCAGATCGACGCGCAAAACCAGCTGATGTCCGACCCGGTCATGAACACTTGGGTATCCGGCATCGAGGACAACCTGGCGAAGTATCGCGCCCGCCCCGACATCACGTACACCGTGAAGATCGTGGATACGAACGAGATCAACGCTTTCTCACTCGCGGGCGGCTTCGTCTACATCAATTTCGGCACGCTCAACTTCGCAAGCTCCGACGACGAGCTGGCCGGCGTTTTGGGTCACGAGACCGGCCACGTTGAACGGCGCCACGTGATCACCGGGAACGCCAAGGCGCAGGTCCTCAATATTCTCTTGGGCATCCTCTCGTTCACGTCCCCATTCGTCTACCGCTTCGGCAACCTCATCGGCGATCTCTCGATGCAGAAGATGTCGCGCATCGACGAGCTCCAGGCCGACCAATACGGTCTGCAGCTCATGAGCCGAGCAGGCTACGACCCGGATGCGATGGTCTCGTTCATGGAGCACATGCAAAAGGAGTTCGGCAACTCGGGCAATGGCCTCGAGAAGTACTTCGAAGATCATCCGGATCCGGTCAACCGCATCGCGCACCTCAAAGGCTACCCGGAATTCACGCAAGCGACGACCGATCAAGTCCTTGCGCAGGCGATGCACGACCAGGACGAGGGCCGGTACGCATACGCTCTCGCCAAGTTCAACTCCGTGCTCGCGAAAGATCCGACGAATCAGCTGGCCTTGCTGCATAGCGGCGAAACCCAGATCGCGCTCGGCAACTTCGATAAGAGCGAGATCGCGTTGAAACAGATCGCACACTCGAGCAGCGCTTCAGCCGACGCCGCCGGGGCCGCCAACCGCGCGCTCGCGCTCCTGCCTCAAACATCGGACAGCCGCAATGCTCTGCTCGCGCCGAATCTCGACCCGGTCCGCAAGTCGCTGACGGACGCGATCGGCCGGGCACGTACCGCGCAGACGGCGGTCGACGACCGCGCCAAACTCGCGAAAGATGATCTACAGCGCTTCAGCGACCGCCTCGACAATCTGGCGTACGAGGTTCCGGATTTCGGCAACGTCGATATCCGGCCCGGCAGCCGGCTGGAAGGCATCGAGAACGATCTCGCTCATATGTCGCGTGCGATCAACGTGATCGGCGACAAGTGCGGCTATCTCAACTCTGAGTCATCCAGCTTGGTCAAAGACGACATCGGCGTGCTCAATGAGATGAACGCGCGCGTCACCGCGCCCGTGATCACCGGCGACACCCTCCGCCTGCTGCCGTTCTATGGCGAAATGACCAGCGGCATGAACGCCTCGACGGGTCAGATCATAGACGCGATCACGGCCGGCCGCGGTGCCCTCGCGCTTGGCTGGCAATCGCTGCCGCCGCTCGACGCCTACTTCCGTCAGCTATCGCGCACGCCGGTTGACTTCGGCGGGGACATCTCGCCGCTCGCGGCGCAGCAGCTCAAACCGCTTGCCACGGCGGCCGAGACTGCGCTCGACGCCGCGGCCCATGCATCGGACGTCGCGCAGTCGCTGTACTTTTCCGCGCAATCGCGGCAGATCCAGGCGCGCATCACGCTGCTTGGCGTCGGCTATCCTGAAGGCCGCTACGATTCGCTCGCGCAGTCGGTCAGGCATCGCTTGGGGATAGAGCCGCCGACCTACGCGCAAGTGCTCAATCTCGGGATGTCGCCGGGCGACGTCGCCGTCGCTTCGTGGCTAGCCGCGGAAGAAAAAGTGCCGGTCAGCACGGTCATCAACGAACAGCGCGCGGAGAGCAAGCCGTTCGTCGATATGGCGCTCGACAAGCATCTCTCGCAAGAATCGCTTGAGGTCGTGCTCGGGCTCTGGTGGCAGGGTTACACGGAGCAGGCCGGCGTCTAAACGCAGAGTACGGATCGAGTCGAAGGGGCCGACGCGCGTCGGCCCCTTTCAGTTGCAGCGTCCCCGCCCCATGCCGTCCAATCTCGCGGACCAAGTGTAGAAATCGCATAGAATCACCCCGGCAGGTCGGCACTTGCGGCGCATCGCACATAGGGGAGTCCATGAATATAGGTGTCCGAATAGCCGCGGTCGCCGTTACCGCGCTGATGCTGACCTCATGCGGCGGAAACAAGCCGTCGGCCGCGCCGCCACCGCCGGCCGTGCACGTAGTTCCGGCGATGCCAAGGACGGTTCGCGCGACCACGACGCTCTCGGGGGTCATCGCGCCGCTGCAAAACGTCGCGCTGACGAGCGACCTCACAGAACCCGCGATCGCCGTGTACGTCAATGAGGGCGATTCCGTCCGCGCCGGTCAACCGCTCGCTCTCCTTTCAACCGCTGACTTAGAGGCTGATCTCGTGTCCGCGCAAAGGACGGCAGCCAGCGCGGACGCGCACGCGGCGCAGATGGAATATCAGGCTTCTGTCGCGTTCTCGCAAGGTCACGATCAGCTCAATTCTGCGGAAGCGGCGCTCGCGCAGGCCCGCGAAAACCTCACGCTCGCGCAATCCACACTCGCGCGCGATCAGCAACTCGTCGGCCAAGGCTTCATCTCCGCGCAGACCGTCGAACAGCAGCGCACGCAGGTACAGGTCAGCCAGCAAGGTGTGGTGAGCGCGCAGGACGCCGTCGACCAAGCTCGCGAGAACGATATCGCCAACGGCACGCCTACGCGCGGATTGCAACAGGCGAATATCGACCAGGCGAAAGCTTCAGCGGCAGCTTCGCACGCGCAAGCCGCTTCGATCGCAGCGCAAATCGCGAAGGCGTCGATCGTCTCACCTATAGACGGCGTCGTCGTCAACCGCAACCTCAACCCGGGCGAATACCCGGGAACGCGTCAGATCTTCACGCTGCAAGAAGTCTCGCGGGTGTACGCAGAGCTCAACGCCTTCGGCACGCAGGTCGCCGGCATCGCGCGCGGCGCCCCGGTCAGGCTGACGTCGCCCGCCGTCCCCGCTCGGAGCTTCAGCGGAACGGTCGTCGCGCTGCTCTCGCCTACCTCGCCGTCTTCATCGGGCTTTATCGTGAAGGCAAGTGTGCCGAACTTCGACGACGCGCTCAAGCCGGGCATGACCGTCGCTGCCTCCGTCACCCAGCCGCCCGAGAGCGGGATAGCGGTTCCGGTGACCTCATTCATCGATGACACGCATGAGCGCATAGTCACGGTGGATGCAGGCGTCGCACATGTCACCAGCGTGACTGAAGTCGCCGAAGACCAGACGTACGCGATCGTCCGGGGGCTCGCGGCGGGCGTCATGGTCGTCGCGAACGGCCAACTCGGTCTTGCCGACGGCCAGAAGGTGGCCACGCGCTGATATGTGGCTGACGCGGCTGTTCGTCGCTCGCCCTGCACTTGTGGTTGTCCTGATCGCGTTTGTGGCGGTCGCCGGCATGATCGGGCTTTCCACGATCACACAGCAGCAGTTCCCCAATATCGATCTGCCCACGGTCACGATCAACGTTACCTATTCCGGCGCGTCTCCGACCGAGATGCGCGACGATATCGTGCGCCCGATCGAAGATGCGATCGCGGGCGCACCGGATCTCGCTTCCCTGAACGCGACCGTGCTGCAAGGCAGAGCGACTATCTCGGCCGTCTTCAATCTCGGCGCCGACACCACGACGTCGCTCGTCGAGATCCAGCGCCGCGTCGAATCGGCCCAGTCGCTTTTGCCGACGGATCTGCGCGCGCCGCAGATCTCGACTTTCGACCCCGGCGAATCCACCGTGGTGACGCTCGCCGCGGCGTCGCGCTCGCTTTCGGCAGCCGCGTTATCGGACGTGGTCGTCAACCAAATCGTGCCGGCGATCGAACAAGTTGACGGCGTCGGCAATGTCGACTCCAACGGATCCGTGACGCCCTCGTTCCAGGTCACCGTCGATCCGACGGCGTTGACGGCCGGCAACTACACGATCAGCGATGTGATCTCGTCCATATCCGGGAACAACGCGCACTTGCCTGGCGGCATTCTCTACGGGCCGCAGCGTGAGACCCTCGTCGACGTGCGCGGCGACATCCAAACGCCCGCGTCCGTCGCGGCGTTGCCGCTCCTGCGAGGCAGCGCGAGCGCCGCATCGACGGCGGCGGCTGCCCCGAGCTCGCTGAATCCGTGGAGCGTTTCCTCGACCGTACCCCGCATCGGCGATGTCGCATCGGTGACCGATTCTTTCGAGCCGCAGCGCGTGTACGCATACGTGAACGGCACGCCTCAACTCTTTCTTTCGGTCCAAAAGACCACCACCGCGAACGAAGTTTCAACGTCGCGCAACGTACTCGCAGCTCTCCCGCGGTTGTCGCAGCAGTTCCCGGCGGTACAGCTGAGCGTCATCCACGTGCAGGCGGACTACACGGAGCAGCAGCTGACGGGCGTGCTGCACACGCTGCTCGAGGGCATCACGCTGACGTCCATCGTCATGCTCTTTTTCCTCGGCTCGTGGCGCAACTCGATCGTCGTGCTCATCGCGATCCCGACATCGCTGATGATCACGATCGCCGTGATGAAGCTGGCCAACTTCACCATAGACACGATCTCGCTGCTTGCGATGACACTGGTCGTGGGTATCCTTGTCGACGACTCCATCGTCGTCTTGGAGAACATCGATAGGCATCGACGCGGCGGCGAACCTCCGCTGTCCGCCGCGATCACCGGCCGCACGGAGATCGGCTTCGCCGCCATCGTGATCACGCTCGTGGACGTCGTCGTGTTCCTGCCGATCGCGTTCCTGCCCGGCGTCGTCGGCAAATTCATGAGCGAGTTCGCGCTTGTCGTCGTTGTGGCGACGCTGACTTCGCTGCTGATATCGTTCACGGTGACGCCGGCGCTGGCCGGGCGATGGTCGATGCGCAGTTCGTGGACTCCATGGTCGCCGATCCGCGCCTTTGAGCGCGGCTTCGAGCGGTTGCGCCTCTGGTACGCAGATTCGCTGCTGCCGAAAGCTCTCGCTCGCCCGCGCTTCGTCGCGGGTATCGCGATCGTCTCGCTTATCCTCGCGATCGCGCTCCTGCCGCTCGGCGTCGTCGGATTCACGTTCATCCCGTCCGTCGACCGCGGCGAGATCTACGTGCAGATCACCTATCCCACGGGAACACCGTTGACCAAGCTCGATGCGACGGTGCGGACGCTCGACCAAAGCGTTCTCCGCGTCTCGGACCTCAAGGCGGTGACCGCGGTGTCGGGCGCATACTCATCACCGTTCGGCGGATTTCTGAATCAAGGCAATATCGGGCAGATCCACCTCTTCCTGAGCGACGACCGGAAGCACAGCACGGATTATTGGGTGGCGTATCTGCGCGAGAAGCTTCGCGGTGAAGCGCCGGGCGCAGACGTCGTCATCATCCCGGCGACCAGCACCGGCGGCGGCAACGCCCAGCCGATGGATTATCTCGTCACGAACGTTCGCGGCGACCCGACGCAGTATGCGGCGACGGTGTTCGACGTGATGCGCGCCACGCCGGGAACGGCCAACGTGACGAGCTCGGTGGAAAACCTCACGCCGCAAGTCAATGTCGAGTTCGATCGCACCGCGGCGCAGGCGCTCGATGTCAGCATCGGCACGGCTTCGAGCGCCGTGCGTGCGGCGCTCGGCGGGGTGGTGGCGACGCAGTTCGAAGCGCCCAACGGTCTCAAGGATGTGCAAGTCATCTTCCCGTTGCAAGATCAGAGGAACCTCGATCAATTGCGCGCGATTGCGGTGCGCGCGAACAACGGCGCAGCCGTCACCATCGGCCAGATCGCGAACATAGTCTATTCGCCTGCTCAACCGGTCATCACGCGGGTGAATCGCGAGACGGTCATCCACGTCACCGCGAACGTCGCGCCGGGCTACGCGCTTTCAAACGTCCAGAACGACTTCGTGCGCCGGCTGAAAGCAAAGGCGCTGCCGGCGTCCGTGATCGTCCGCGCCAACCCGAACGGCAATCAGCAAAACCTCACCGACACCGTCACCGGCATGGGGGCCGCCCTCGGCCTTTCGGTTATCCTCGTCTATCTTCTGATGGTCGCGCTTTACAATGGATACATCACGCCGCTGATCATCATGTTCTCCGTGCCGGTCGCCTCGGTCGGCGCGTTCGGCGCTTTAGCACTGACGCACCAGACACTCAACTTGTTCTCGCTGATCGGCGTGGTCATGCTCGTCGGCCTCGTATCGAAGAACGGTATCCTGCTCGTGGACTACGCCAACACGCTGCGGCGAAGGGGATTCGCCAAAATGGACGCGTTGCGAGAAAGCGCTCGGGTCCGCTTCCGTCCGATCATCATGACCACGTCGGCCATGATCGCCGGCATGACACCCCTCGCACTTGGACTCGTCGAAGGTTCGCAGGTCCGTCAGGCGCTGGGCGTGGTCGTCATCGGCGGACTCGCAAGCTCGCTGTTGCTGACGCTGGTCCTCGTACCGGTGGCGTACGAATGGCTTGCACCCGAACATTTTGATACAGAAGACGAGTTGCCGGCCGAGGACTTCACGCCCCACGTGCCCAGCGAGAACGGCGAAGGCCCTAGCACCGTGCGGCTGACCAAGGATCCGGACGTTGTCAAGGCCGAGGTTTAGTTCGAGGTACGAGGGGTAAAACGCAGTCGTAGATGACGCACTAGCGATAGTGTGCAACTACGATACGAGATGAGGCCCCCAGATTTATCTGCGGGGTCTCTCTCGCGTGGTTCTCGAGGATATCTCTTCGGGGATTCGGGCGGCCTCACGGAAAAGATGACGCGACCATGCCGATTGCGCCGCTGCCATTTCTCGCGGATTGGATGAAGGTCGTCCGCGATAAGGTCAATCTCGACGGCATCGAGACGCGCTCGAAGCGTCCGATTCGTCTGCTCGCCGCCGGGCCGTGGGCCGGCGAGCTCATCGCAGTGCTGGAAGAAGGGCGAACGTCGCCGCAGCCTGTCATCCTCCCGTGGGATCACTCGGCGCAAGCGCCTCCGCACGACGCCGCTTTGCGCGGCGTTTTCTTCGCCGCTTCGGCAGCGACCGACAGCGAACCGGATATCGCGCGTTGCGTCGAGCTCGGCGTACCGGTCTTCGTCCTCGACCGGACGGCGGCGGCGACCGCGCGCGTCAACAAACCCGGCGACGGAATACCCGGGCGCTACGACGTGAGCACGCTCGACGCGCACGAACTGCTGAAGTTCTTCATCCCGGACGTCGTCGACGCGTGCGGAGAGAACGATGTCGCTCTCGCCTGCGCGCTGCCCGTCTTCCGGCCGACGGTCGCTGCGAAACTCACGGTCGACTGCGCTCTGCTGAGTTTAAAAATAGCCGGAGCGTCAGCGCTCGCCGATCACGTCCCCATTCTCGGCATCGTCCTCGGCGGCATCGCTTCCGCCGGCGACACGATCGCGATCACGGCACTGCAGATGAACATGCTGATGCATATCGCCGCTGCATACGGACGGCGTCCGGAACCCGCGCGACTGGTCGAATTGCTCCCGGTCGTGGGCGGCGGTTATGCGTGGCGCGCGCTCGCGCGCGAGTTGTCGGGGTTCATACCGGTCGCCGGCATCGCGGTGAAGGCGGCGATCGCCTATGCGGGGACGCTCATCGTCGGACAGGCGGCCGCATATTTCTACGAGACCGGCACGCCGATGGGCTCGGAGAAGATCGGAGCGGCCTATCGCGAGGCCGTCGAGCGAGCGAAAGCCGTCATGCTCGATGTCGCGGGTCGAATCCGCCCAAAACAAGACGCGCGAAAATGAAATGTAGGGCGGACCTTCATGGTCCGCCTACAACGCGCGGCGGCCTTCGAGCGCGCGCGCAAGCGTGACTTCGTCCGCGTAGTCGAGATCGCCGCCGATCGGCAATCCGTACGCAAGGCGCGTCACGCGGACGCCGGTCGGCGCGAGCAAGCGCGCGAGATACAGCGCAGTGGACTCGCCTTCGGCATTTGGGTTGGTCGCCACGATCACTTCTTCGATCCCCTCGAGGCCGACGCGTTCGACCAGCTCCTTGACATGCAGCTGCGCGACGCCGATGCCGTCCATCGGCGAGATCAGTCCGCCTAACACATGGTAGCGGCCCTTGAAGCTCATGCTTCGCTCCACCGCGTAGACATCTTTCGGCTCACCGACAACGCAGAGCATCTTCGCATCTCTGCGAACATCGCGGCAGATCGAGCACGGGTCGGCTTCGGTCAACGAAAAGCACCGGCTGCACAGGCGTACGCGATCTTTGACCGCGACGATGGCCTCCGCGAGCGCCGTCGCGTCTTCTCGACTCGCACCGAGTATATAGAAGGCTAGGCGCGCCGCGGTCTTCGGCCCGATCGTCGGCAGCTTCTCAAGCTCGCCGATGAGTCCGGAAAGCGGCGGGGCGAGATCGTCCATCGTTTGTGAGGTTATAGACCGGGGATGCCGAGACCGCTGGTGAGCGGACCCATGCGCGACTGCGAGAGCTCGTGCGCCTTTGCTTGTGCGTCTTTGATCGCGACGACCAGGAGGTCCTCAAGCGTCTCGATGTCTTCGGGATCGACGGCGGACGGGGCGATCTGCACCGAACGGATCGCGCCATGTCCGTCGAGCGCGACCGTCACGGCGCCCGAAGCGGCGACGCCTGTGACCACCTCACCGCCCAATTCTTCTTGAACCTTGGCGAGTTGCGCTTGGAGTTTGCGCGCCTGCTGCAGCATCTGTTGCGGATTCATAAGGACTCCTCAGATCAGATCGAGCTCTGATGCCGGCGCGAACGGATCGGCGTGCGCTGCCATGGCGGATTTCCCGACCACGATGCGCACGCTCGGCTGGACGCCGGCGTGCTTCGCGATAGCGTCCGCGATAAGTTTGAGCATCGGCGGATCCGACGCATGATCGCGCGCGAACTTGTTCTGGGCGGTGAGCGTCACGTCCAAACCTTCGACGCCGGCGATAGTCGAGTGCTGCAGCACGCCGAAAAGCATGTTGGACGACGCGCGGATCTCGCTCAATATCATCGGCCACATGCCTTCCAACTTCGACACCGAAAGGACGGCCGGCGTTTTCACCGAGTCGGGGGCTGCGGAGCGCGCCGTCTGACGCGCGCGCGGACGCTCGGCTTCGGCTCCCGTAGGCGGTGCGGCGCTGACGCCGTTCGCGTTTTCGCCGCGCGCCTCAAGCGCGCGCAGCCGCTCCAAGATATCGCGCAGGCCCGACTCTTCACCGGGCAAGATGATCCTGACGAGCGCGAGTTCGAGATCGATGCGGGGCTGCGTTGAAAATCGATTCGAGAGCGCTTCCGACAGATGTTTCAGCGCCGCGTACACCCTGGGCGGCTCGATGCGCCGCGTGAGCGCCGCTATGGCTTGGGCGTCGTCCGGCGGCGTCTCGAGCGCGAGCGTGGCAGGACTATGCTGTGCGAGCAGAACGAGGCGAAAGCGCCTCAGCAGCTCACGTGTGAGCCAGGTCGGATCGACGCCCGCGGCGGAGGCGGCAGCGACATGCTGCAACGCCGCCGACGCGTCGGCTGCGGCGATCGCCTCGACGATGGCCGAAATGGTCTCCCTGTGCGAGGCGCCGAATGCACGATCGAGCGCCGCGTCATCGATCTGGCCATCCCCCGCGAATCCGCGGGCTTGTTCGAGCAACACCAGAGCATCGCGAAGCGCGCCGTCGGCCAAGAACGCCAACCGCGTGAGCGCATCGGCGGAAATGCGGATCTTCTCGCGTGCGGCCACCTCTTTGAGCCGAAGGCCTATCGTCTCGGGCGCCATGCGCCTGAATTCATAGCGCTGGCACCGGGAGAGAATGGTCGCCGGCACTTTGTGCGGTTCCGTCGTGGCCAAGATGAAGACTGCGTGTGAGGGCGGCTCTTCCAGCGTCTTCAGCAGCGCATTGAACGCCGAGGCGCTCATCATGTGGACCTCGTCCACGATATAGACCTTCGTGCGCGAGTATGCGGGCACGACGTCGACGCCTTTGAGCAGCTCGCGCGTCTCTTCAACCCGCGAATTGCTTGCGGCGTCTATCTCGATGACATCGAACGACGTCCCTTGGGCGATCGCCACGCACGATGCGCACTTCCCGCACGGATCGGGCCTCGGCCCTCCGCGCTCGCAGTTGAGGCATTTCGCGAGTATGCGCGCGGCCGACGTTTTGCCCGTGCCGCGTGGACCTGAGAAGAGATACGCGTGGACCGTCCGTCCCGTGCGCAGTGCGGCCGTGAGTCCGTCGACGACGGCCGGCTGACCGACTAAGTCGTCGAAAGCAGCAGGGCGGTGTTTCCGGTAGAGCGCGAGGCTGTGTGCAGGGGATTCGGTGGCCACTACCACGCTTTCGGTCACGGCCGAGCACGGCCCTTGGGCCGCGTGCCGGCGCCTCGAGCCCGACGAACGTCGGAAAGTGATCCTCGCCTTGGCACCTGTAGTGAAGGAAGAAACCGTGCGGAACAGTAGGTTTACGATACGGAAAACAGGGTATATCGCCAGATAAGTGCGCGCAAAGTGCACGGCGCCGTTTGAAGACGGGCCGACATTCGTCATCTCCGTGGCGGCACAGCGGAGCCCGATATCAGGGAAGGTTTGGTCCAACCGCGACATGGCTCTCGACATCGATCTCAACGAAGCGCTGCGGCGACACTTCGGCTACCAGAGCTTCCAGCCTGGCCAAGAAGAAGTCATCAAACGCGTGCTGGAAAAAAAGGACACGCTTGCCATTCTCGCCACCGGCGCCGGCAAGTCGTTGTGCTATCAATTGCCGGCCATGCTGCTCTCGGGCACGACCGTCGTGGTCTCGCCGCTGATCGCGCTCATGAAGGATCAGCTCGATATGCTCGCCGAGGCGGGTATATCGAGCACCGTGGCGTTGAACAGCACGCTCACCGAGGACGAAGAGACGAAGTCGCTGGAGCTGATCTCGCGCGGCAACCTCAAACTGATCTATGTCACGCCCGAGCGTCTCGAGGATGAGGGATTCGTCGAGGTGCTCAAACGTCTGCATATTCCGCTCTTCGTCGTGGACGAAGCGCACTGCATCTCACAATGGGGCCACGATTTCCGGCCTGCATACTTGAATCTCGGGCGCGTCGTCGCGGCGCTCGGACATCCCACCGTGCTTGCGCTGACGGCCACCGCTACCCCGGCCGTGCGCGAAGACATCGTAACTCAGCTGGGCATTCCGCACACCAAGCCGATCGTGCGCGGGTTCGATCGTCCGAACCTCGTCTACGAAGTCGTGCGCGCCTCCACCGACGACGATAAGCTTCGCGCGCTGAAGAAAGCGTTCGCCGGGTCGCTCGAAGACAAGCTCGGCATCATCTACACCGCCACGATCAAGAACACGTACGCGGTCTCGGAATATTTGCGCGAGCAGCTCGGCATCGAGGCCGATGTCTATCATTCGAAATTGCAGAAGGCCGACCGCGATCGCGTGCACGATCACTTCATGAGTGAAAACGTCCGCGTCGTCGTCGCGACGAATGCCTTCGGACTGGGCATCGACAAACCGAATATACGATTCGTCATCCACTACGATCTGCCGGGCAGCATCGAGGCTTACACCCAAGAGGCCGGCCGCGCCGGGCGCGACGGCGAGGAATCGCTCTGCCTGCTTCTCTACCGCCAGAGCGACACGCGCGTGCAGAATTATTTCCTCACCGGCAAGTATCCGGACGTCGAGGAAGTCCAGCGCGTCTTCGGCACGCTGCAGCTTTTCGACGGTCAGGACAACGGCGTCTCGCTCACCGATCTGCGCAAGATCTTGCAGCTGCCGCTGACCAAGCTCAAAGTCATCCTCGCGCTGCTCAAGAAGGGCGGCTTCATCCAAAGCGTCACCAAGGGCACGTACGGCCTCGCGCCGCGCATCAAAGGCAGCCCGAAGCTCACGCTCAATCTTGCGAGCTACGAGACCAAGCGCTCGTACGATCAGAGCAAGCTCGCGATGATGCTGCAGTACTGCGAAACGCGCAGCTGCCGCCGGAAGTTCATCCTCAACTACTTCGGTGAAGACTTCGATCGCACCAATTGCGGCGCGTGCGACAATTGCCGCGCGCGTCTCGCGGCTGCCGCCGCAAATCCGGCTGTCGTCTCGGTTGGCATCGCAGCGGCCGAGGAGTCTGACCATGACATCAGCGACTATCGCATTGGAGACGTCGTCTACCACCGCAAGTTCGGCCAAGGTACGGTGGAGCGGACGGAACGCGATCTCGTCACCGTGCTTTTCCCGAGCCACGGCTACAAGACGCTGCTGATCGATGCGGTCAGCCGCGACGCGCAAGCGATCGCGTAGGTGCTTGGCCGCCTCATCCGCGGCGCCGCGGCAGGCGCGCTCTGCATCGCGCTGTACGCCGGTGCGTCGCAAGCGAGCCCGCACGGCTTCGTTGCGCGACCGCACCGACACGGACATCTAGACGGCGTTCGTTCCGCCGACACTGCTGCGCCGGTCATCACACCCTCACCAGCCGCCACCGAGAGCCCAGCGCCGAGCGGGTCCCCGACTCCTCCGGGACCCGCACCGACGATTCTGCCAAGCATGCCGACGGTCACGCCGCCGCCACCGCCGCCGCAGTCGGTGTCGCTTGCCGTGTCCGCGATCGTCTTGCAGTATGGCCGTTCGGCGACCGTGCACGTCGACTCGCCGCCGAGCGGCATCCTGACGCTGTCCGGCTTCGATCCTGGGATCATCTCGGCGACGTTCAACGCCGTCGATAGGACGATCGATGTATCCGGATTGCACACGGGCACGACAACGATCACCGCGACGGATCAAGACGGGCTTAGCTCGTCACTGACCGTCACCGTCGAGGTTCTCGCGGGCCGCATCGGTGACACCGCGTCGGCCACGATCACAGGCGACCCCGCAAGTCCGGATTTCGTCGCCGAGGCCGCCGCGAATGCCGCGGCTGCGGTCGTCTACCCGGAGGCAGGCGCTCGACTGATCATCGATCCGAATTCGATAGCCGACGCCCACACGCTCGCGCCGGATGATCTTGCCACGGTCCACGTGCCTGTCTCGGTCGAAGGTTCCGGGATGCTGCGCGCGGCCAAAAACGTCGCGGTTGCAGTGAGCAATGTCGCGCAACCGCGCCTACCGCCGCAATACCTCTTAGTCTCCGACTTCCCGGAGACGCTCGTGGAGAACGGCACCCTCTTCTATGCCGATGTGAACGCCGATGCGCCCGCGCGGCTGCTGTACTATCATTACGCGGCCAAGCCGGAGACGCGACGCGTGCTCGTGAAAGTGCAGAACAACGGTTTGGATTCCAGTTTGATCCAACTGATCGCCGGCATCGCCGGGCCGGATTCCAACGTGTTGGCGGCCGGACACCTCGCAACGAGCCGGTATCTCATCCGCGAGGCGGCGAACGAAGGACAATTGTTCGAGTTGCCGCCGCACGCCACGATCAACGTGGTGGACCAGGCGCTGCCTCCCGACACGCTCGTGACGGGTGTGATGCAGTTGCGCGTGGTGAGCGGCGATGGCGTGCGTGTGGCGCTCGTCGCGCAAGACGCGCAAGACCCGCCGGTGCAGCCCATCTCCGACACGCTCTTGCAGAGCGCGGTCCGTCACGCCCGCGGTGTCTACAGCGTGCCTGATTTTCTCTACGACGAGACGTATCGGGTCGGTGACGATGCGACCGTGCTCACGATTGGAAAGCTGCCGCTGCCCAATCTCGTCCAGGGAGAAGTTCTCGGCGGCGATTACGGCGTCAAGCAGTCGGCGTCGATCACGCTTTTGAATCCGTCGAGCGCCGATGCTCGCGTCGGCATGTGGTTCGAGCCGCGCGGCGGCCGAGCGACCGGCACGTTCTTCATCGACGGCGGGCTCGTCCAGATCCACGCCGCACCCGCCGACGCTGCGCAGCTCGTAGAATCGTTTCTCGTTCCGGCCGGCGGCTATCGTCAGGTCTCGGTCGTGACGATGCCGGAAGGCGGCTCGTCGTATCCGGTCAATCTCGTCTTCTCATCGAATGCGCCGGCCAACGGTTCCTGGACTCAATCTCCGCTCGTTTATTGACGCATTCGTCCGTCGGCTTCGGCGACGAGCGCTTCGACAATCGCGATGTTGCGCCAGCTGCTGCAGCTTCGCATTCAGGCGGACCATAAAGGTCCGCCCTACTTGAGCGTGCGGTAGAGGCCGGCGAGCCGCTGGGCTACGGCGGCCCAATCATACGAACGAGCATGTTCGCGCGCTGCGGTGATCTGGGCATGGTCATCACCATGAGCGGAAAGCGATGCCGCGAGCGCTGCGCCGAACTCGCGATCGGCGCCCGCTTCGCAATAGCGCACAGACGGTCCGAGCACTTCTCTGACGACGGGAATGTCGGATGCGACGACCGGCAGACCCGCCGCGCACGCCTGCAGCGGCGGCAAGCCGAAGCCTTCGTAACGCGAAGGAAACACGAACGCGCTTGCTCGCGAGTACAGATCGAGAAGGTGAGCGTCGTCGACATACCCCAACAGCCGCACGCGCGAAGAAACGCCGAGCCGATCCGCTTCGCGCAGCACGGTTTCCGCGTATGGCGTGTGCGGTCCGGCGGCCACGAGCGCTATCTCCGCAGGGAGGGATGCGATCGCTCGCACCGCGGTGATCAGATCTTTGCGCTCTTCGACGGTCCCGACCGCAAGTATGAACGGCGCTGACGTATCGGGATCGCGCACGACCTCAAAAAAACGGCGGTCAACACCGGCTCCCGCGACGAATATCCGATCGCGTTCGATACCGAGACCGTCCGCCACATCATCGCGCGCCGCGTGTGTGTCGACGACGATGCCGGCGGCGCGCCGGACGAGTGCGCGCTGCATGTCGCCGAAGTACCAATGCACGTATGGCCGTCCGCGGTTCGCGCGCCTGCTCCACACCAAGTCGTGGACGGTCACGACCGCACGGCGATGCAGCAATGCGGGCACGGTGCCCCCGGTGAAGTGCACGACGTCGGCTCGCGCACGCTTGGCGAGCGTCGGAACGCGGATCTGATCCCAATACACGCGCCGATCAAAACGCCAGAGATCGAAGCGCGGATCCTCCAACGAAACGGCATCGATGCCGATCGTCTGGCTCAGGGCGTCGAACAGGTTTCGCGCGTAGACGCCAAGTCCGGTCGGCGTGCCGATCGCGAACTGCGTCTCGACTGCGACGCGCATGTCGCCGATCAGCGAACCGGCCCGAGGCGGTCGAGACCGCTCTCGGCGTCGGCCTGCGTGGGGTGCAGTTCGAGCACTCGCTCGAACGCTCGCCGCGCCGCCTTTCGATCGCCCCACTGCATCTGCGCGTAGCCGAGTGAAAGGAGATAGCCTTCGTTCAGCGGCGCAAGTCTATTCGCCGCGGCAAAAGCTGCGATCGCGGCATGATGCCGCCTTGACGCGTCGCGTGGGTCCGATTTCGCGGCGGTCACTTCGAGCGCTCCGACGCGCGCGTCGGCCGCTGCGATATCCGCCTGCTCGAGCAGCGGGTCGAGGTGATCGATCAGCGCCTGCTCGAGCGCGATCGCTGCGTCGAAATGCCCCGCATCCGCCATGCGGCCAACCGTGTCGCCCAAACGCGTCGCGGCTTTCGCTGCGAGATAGTCCGCCACCGCCGCATTCGCGCGGCCAAGGCGCGCCTCTGCATCGCCGCGTTCGGCCAAGCATGGCTCGCCGCAATCTGCGCGCGAGAAATCGTCGAGCGCAGCCGTAGGATCGGAGACGAGGACCGCGCGACCGAGATCTTCGCGTAACAATCGCGACGCCGGCTCGATCGAGAGTCCGCGCTGGAACCAGATCACGGCTTGTACATTCGACCCGCGCGCCAGCTCGACGTTTCCACGATCGTCGCACCATGAAGCGGCGACCGGACGCGCAGCGATCAATGCCGCCGCGACGGCAAAGCAGATTCCGATCACGAGGATGGGTTCCCGGGTGGTCGCGCCCGCTAGAATTTCACCGTGAAGAACAGGTTTTGACGGTTCTGCACCCAGTTGTAACCCGGAAGCTGATCGTTCTCGAACGTGGACTGATTGAAATTGAGGTTGATCGCCGCATTGGTGTTCGGGATCTTATAGAGCACGCCAAACGTCGACGTGATCTTCTGGACGTTGACGCCGGAGGTCACCGAATTGAGCGGATCGCCGCCGAAGCGCTGATCGACGTATTGCATGTTAGCGGTCAGCGCCTTGCCGATCGGCAGAGCGACTGAATACGCGCCGACGTACTGCCGACCCGTGGCGAGATTCTGATAGGCGCTCAAACCCGCGAGCGCGGAGGTGGCCGGCGCGTTCGACGGTCCGTACAATCCGAGCGCGGGCGGCGGGGCCGAATTGTCGGCGATCGTCTGGCCCGAATCGTTGACGAGCCTCGAAAACACGCCGTCAAGTGAAACTTGCGCTTGGTGTTTGAACACCGGCACGCCGACGGTGACGCCGCCGCGCAACTCCTGGTACTGCGACGAGAGCGAAGAGACCGCAGGCGCGTTGAACGAACCGGGCGACAGACCGCTCGGGCGATTGTTCTGGACGCTGCGGCCAGATAGGCTGAGCCGCGCATCGACGTTTCCAAGCGTCAGCGGCAGCTCGAGCTGCACGTCAGGTCCGCGCGACGCCTGAGCGAATCGCGAACCCGCCGACGCGCCTCCACTGAGCGGAGAAAGCGGGGCGGCCTGAAGGGGAACGTCGCCGGCCGCGCTCAAGAGCGGACCCGCGTTGGGATCGCCGAGCGCGATGCTGTCAAGTTGCTGGCCTACCGAAACGCCGTTTGCTGCCGGCACATTTTCAAAGGCGAAGAGCTGGCGGCCGGCGCCGGGCCATACGATCGGCGAGCCCGAGATCGGTTGCAAATCATCATCGGCGTCGTTGTCCGACCCGCGACCGGGAGCGACTTGGAACGCGAGACCGGCGATCGCGCCGGGAACCGAGGCGGCATCGTTCAGCGACGTCGAAAGGTTAGCGTCTGCATCGACCGAGAGTGCCGGCGAGCCTGCGAACACCGCGGCCCCGACAGCGGATTTCTGGCGAGAAGTGCCGGCTATGAGCGAACTCGCATCGGCGCCGGTCAAGCGGGTGACGTCATCCGGCGAAAACGCAAACGCGGTATCGCGCGACTGCGCCGGCACCGACGTGACCGCAAACGCTACGTTTGATTCTGCTCCGACGATTTGATCGCCGATCGAAGCGGCCCGATTTGCCGACGCGGCATTGAAAAGCGTGAGAGGGGATGCGGACGCTGATCCCGCCGATGCAGCCACGAGCAGCGCGCAGAGCACCGACCCGGCCGCGTGCCGGATGGCAATTCTCTGAGATCTACCGCGCGATGCAGACATCGTCATTTCCCGAATCATTCGCCGGCGACGCTGGAATAACACCGCCGAACCGGCCGCGTTTGCGCGCAAAGCCGCTACTGAAGCGGAAGAGTCGCCGTCCCGAATCATGGATTGCACGTCATTTTCGGCCTATCCTTTACTCGTAAATACCCAGAACACGCCGGAAAGTCGCATCTCGCACACAGGGACGCTAGTCGGGCTGCTGCCCTCGTGATGACAGCCAGCGTTCGAGAATGATGAGCGCCGCGTATCCGTCCATCGGCTCCTTTGGCGTGAGCAAGCCTCGAGGGATAAGGCGCATCAGGCCCTTTGGCGGATGCTCTTCAAAATATCGGCCGCGCGCTTCAAGCGACGTATTGGTCTCATCCACAATCGTGCGCGGGATGTCCGGCCAGCGCTCGCGGCAGAGCCGCTCGACGTCTCGCGAGCTGGTCGCGTGACCGATGCAGATCATCGCGATCGGACTGCGCGAGATGTCCGCGCCGACACGTCGGCCAAGCTCGGTGATCGGTATCACTTCGAGCGCGAGCCGCTCGCCGGTTAGGGTTGCGACCGCGTATCCGCATTTCGCCCGGCCGGGATCGATGCCGATCACGCGTTCTTCGGCCGGCGCCGTCATGGGACGTTCGCCGGCGCCACCACCAGATTCGCCGTCAGCGGACCTGCAGCGTAGATGTCGTTCGCCGCTACAGCGCGCACGACGGTCGGACCATGTGACGACGTGAGCGCGGCGAGCGAAGAATCGATCGCGTCCAATGACGTGATCGGATTTTCTGCGATGGTCGGCGGCATCTCATGCGAGATCGCGCCGAGCTTGATGTTCGCGATCAATTGCACGAGCGCCGAGCGGTCTTCGTCGCGGTCTTGTCCGTTGGCCACGCCGACCGACGCGATCGTCTCGCCTTTCCTGTAGAGAAGCTTGTTCGGGTACACGCGCAAGCCGATGCGCAGAGCGCCGCCCCGGATGATGTTCTCGCTCGCCTCGGGCACGACGATCGCGTCGAGCGGTGCCTGCGATTTGATGCCAAGCGCGGCTGCTTGAATCGACGCTTGTGCCGGCCCTGTGAGCGGATTCTTCGGATACGGCTGCACGGGCAGCGTTTCCGATACCCTCGCAAGCGCGACGAAAAGATCGCCGAGTTCGCGTTCGATGACGGGCAGCGGATCGGTGGACTTCACGACGAAGGGCTGCGTGATCGCATCGCCCGCCCGGAATATGATCGGCGCCCCGAGCAGCATGTCGCGCTGCGCCGACAATTCCGCTATCTGCGTATCGAGCTTGTCGATCGAGAAGACGGCTTGCCTGACCTCGCTTGAGATCACCAGGAAGAACGTGACGACCACGATCGCGATGAGCATGCCGAACCCCACGGCAAATATCGTGCTCGTATACTTCGGACGCAGGTTGAACAGCGTCATGCGACGCCGGCCGACGATGTGACCGACGCGATCGCCGAAATACGCGATCGCGCCGGCGACGATGACGATCATCAAGATCGTCGCGGCGCCGCGCAGATCGACTGCCGCAAAAGCCAGCGTGGGGTTCACAAGTTCACACCTTTGCCGCTCTGCCGAGCAGCCAGAGGCCGGTTCCAAGGAAGAGCACGTTCGGCAACCACGCCATGATCAATGCGAGCGACGGCGTCGTGCGCCCGATGCCAAGGCAGACCGTGGTGACGACGTAGAATCCGAACACGATGAGGATGCTGATGCCAAATCCGGCGCCCGACGACGACCGCTGCGGCCGGATGCCGAGCGGTATCGCAAGCATCGTGAAAACGAGACTCGCAAACGGCCGCGCGAGTTTGTTGTCGTACGTGACCAAAAGCAGGTCGTAGCGCGACGTGTCGCCCTGTTTCACGCCGCTTTTCAGCAGCTGCGCAAGCTCGGCCCGGCTCATGTCCTCCGGCTGCTTCTGTATCTCCACAAGCCGGCTCGGGTCGGCACCGATGTCGATGTCGACGATGGGCGCGAAGTTCTGCCGGCAGCAGTCGGGCGCGAGCGTATACGATGTGGCGTTGTAAAATCGCCAAGACGAATTGGCGTACGTCGCACGCGGCGCGTAAAGCACGGTTGTCAGATCGCCGTTGTGGATCTCTTCGATCGTCACGCCTTGAAGCTGGTCGGTCAGCGTATCGAAACCTTGGGCGTACGTCACGCGGACACCGCCGTCCGGAAGCGGGTTCGCGACGACCTGATTGCCGAGAACGCCCGATCCGCCCGCCTGGATCTCCGTGCGCAATATCGCGTTGGCTTGCTCTGTGGCGCGCGGCACGACGTATTCCTGAAAAAGAAGCGCGACGATGGACGCTGCGAGCCCGACCCCCACGAGCGGCGCGGCGATCCGATAGAGGCTGACGCCGCCGGCGCGCAACGCGGTGATTTCGGACTCGCCCGAAAGCCTGCTCATGGCCATGAGAACGGCCAAGAGCATGGACATCGGAAACGTCAGCACGAGCGTCGCGGGCAACGTGTAGACGAAGTACTGCGCGGCGGCCCAAATGCTCGCGTGCTCGTCTGAGACGAGGCGGGCGATGTTGAGCAGATTGCCCGCGACGAAAAGCAAGGTGAACGCCGCCAACCCGAACACAAACGGTCCGATCAACTCGGAGACGAGATAGCGGTCGAGCGTTTTCAAAGCCGAAAGCTCTCGCCGAGGTAGAATTGGCGCGCGATCGGCGACTCCGCGACTTCCGTCGCCGTGCCTTGGACGAGGATCCTTCCCTGGCTCAGTATGTTCGCGCGGTCGACGATAGCCAGCGTTTCGCGCACGGAGTGATCCGTGATCAGGATGCCGAGGCCTTTGGCTTTGAGGAGACGGATGATCTCTTGGATGTCGGCGACCGCGATCGGATCGATCCCGGTGAACGGTTCGTCGAGCAAGAGAAACGCCGGATCGGTCGCGAGCGCGCGCGCGATCTCCACGCGCCGCCGTTCGCCTCCGGACAGCGTCTCCGCCAGGTCATGTGCGAGCCGCTCTAAGCCGAACTCGCCGAGGAGCGCGGGCAGACGCCGCTCCTGTTCGTCGCGCGAGACGCCGCGCTGTTCCCAGATGAGTTTGATGTTATCGGCGACCGTCAGCCGCCGGAATACCGATGTCTCCTGAGCGAGATAACCCAGCCCTTCGATGGCGCGGACGTGCATCGGCTGGTGCGTGATGTCCGTTTCCGCCCCGTCGGCGCCGATAAGCGCCACCATCCCCGCATTCGGGCGAACGAGTCCGACGACCATGTAAAACGTCGTCGTCTTGCCGGCTCCGTTCGGGCCGAGCAATCCGACGACTTCGCCGACGTTCACATCGAGACTCACACCGTCCACGACGGTGCGCTCCCCGTACATCTTCGTCAATCCGCGAACGTCGATCTTGACCGGTCCGGTGGTGTTGTTCAAAGGTTCTCCGATTGACACGAATCGTCAAGGTTGCTGCATCGCGCCCGTCACGGGAGCACCGGTGATATTGATCGTCTGCAAATCGAGATCCGCCGTCGCGCGATCGCCGGTGACCACCATGCCGGAGGAGCCGGTCGCTATGACGTGGCCGTCTGCGTGCAAGAGTTTCGTCTTCCCGTTGTAGTCCATCGAATCGGATGTGAGCGTCGTGCCGTCGTTTGAGCGCGCGTGCACGCCGCCGCGCAGTTTGATGTCGTACGTGACGCCGTCAACGGTTGCCGTAGGGGCCGTTACCGTGAGGCGCACCACGCTTCCTTTGTAGAAATAGATCGTCGCCGTCTGGAATCGGCCGGATTTGCCTGTCGTCGTATAGGCGACGCCGAGTGCCTTCAAGAGATAGACGAGTTTGCCGCGCTCGAAGTTCTTCACGTACGGAGCTTGGCCGCCCGACGCCGTCTCGAAGAAGCGATAGTTCGGTTCACCGCTCACCGCGGGCTGCGGGGTACCCGGCGTCGCAGATGGCCGAACCGCTGCACCGCGGCCGCCGCAGCCCGAAAGCGCGACGACCGTCAGCGACACGAAAAGAGCATCACGCAGCCGCAGGGCGCACCTCCGCCGCGGTATCGCGGACGGACTCTGCGGCCGGACCGAGACTGAGCATGAGTCCGAGCATGGGCCACCAGAGCAAGAACACGAACGTCGAAACGAGGTCTACCAAGTTCTGCACCGCCGAAGCCGCAAATGCAGCCGCTAACGCGGCGAAGAGAAGCTGTCGCTCGCCGTCATCGGATGGAATGCGCGCCTTTGCTTTGCGCGCTTCCCGAACGGAGCTCACGATCACCCAGATGAGCGCGGCGAGCCCGAAAACGCCGTTCTCGACCAGCGTGTTGAGCGGGAGGTCGTGCGCGTGGACCTCATCGACTGCCGCGTCGGGCATCTTCAGTGTCGGGTAGATCCGGCTGAAATTGAGCGGACCGACTCCGGTGAGCGCGTAGCGTTCCGCGATGCGCAGTGCGCCGCGCCAGACCGCGATTCGCGACGCATTCTCGCTCGGGTCGTGCGCGACGTCGCGCAATGTCATCACGCCGATGATGGATCCGGCCACCGCCACGACCGCATACGTCATGACGGCGCGCCGGCCGAAGCGCGCGATCAAGATCGGCATTCCGATGCACGCGCCGAGCCATGCGGCTCGAGAGAACGAAAGCGCGAGACCGGCGCAGCCCACGACGGCGGCAAGCAGGCCAAGACGCCGTAACGCCGGAGGCGCCGTCAGCTGCCCTATGCCGAGGGGTATGAGGAAGAGCATATACCCCGCGAACTCATTCGGCTGAAGAAACGTTCCCGCGGCGCGGCCGTGTTCGTACGCGAAGGCGGCGGGCGGATGGCGCGAAAGCGTGAGCCCGACCGCGAACACCGCTGCGAGAATGCCGGTCACGAGATAGCACGCGATCACGCGATGGCGCAGGGTCGCGTCTCGCATCGTATGCCAGAATGCCACGAAGACGATGAGATTCGCGATCTGACACCCGATCTCAAAAAGTCCGGCTTGCCAGTACACGCCGAGTGCGGCGGCGACGATCTCGGATGCGATGAGCACACCGATCGGCCCGACGAGCGGCACGTGGGCGAGGACGCGCCGTCCAAAGACGGCGAGCATCCCCACTATGCCGACGATCAGCGCGGCTGCCATAAGCAGCGCGAGCACGGTGGCCGATCCGCGTCCGCCGATTGCGACGCCTTTCGGTGCGACGTCCGCCAGTTGCACGAGCGTCGGAATGAGCGGCCATGCGATCGCCATGGCGTACGGGATTATCTGCGCGGCGACGCGCGCGGCCCGCGACGACGAGATCACGATGGCGCAACGTTGGCGGCGACCGCGAGCACGGCCTCTGCAATCGCGCGCGCTGCACCCGTGCCGCCCATGCGCTCGCGCCCCGCTTGCGACATCTTCGCTCGCCGCGCGCTATCGTCGAGCAGTGCGACGACACCGTCCGCAAAGGTCGTATCGTCGGTCGGCAGCACGAGCAGCGCATCGCCGAGCAGACGTTGCTGGCGCATGCGATACCAGCCCACGCTCTCCGGCCGACCTCGGCGGACGTCCGCGGCCGAGACGACGGGCTTGCCCAGTCCTACAGCCTGTTCGTTTCCGGTGCCGGCTTGGCCGAGGACGATGTCCGAGGCGCGCAAGAGGTCGCCGAGCGCACCGCCGACCAGAGCGATCTCCAGGTTTTCGCCGCTCGCGCGCGCCATGACGCCCGCCGCCGCGCCGGTACATTCGACAGTGAGACCCTCCGCTTGCACTCCCGCGATGAGTTCGTCGGCGGCGATCGTCGGCGCTTGCGAGATATACGCCTGCACCGACTCGCCGCGCGGCGCCAATCGCGCGGCGATGAGTTTCAGACGCCGCACGGCAGCCGAGACGTTTGCTCGTGCGTCGGAACGGCTGCCGGGAAGGACCGCGATGCGAACGGCATTCGCTGACGCAGGCAGCGAAAGACCTTCGGATGCGAGTCCGTCCATCATCACGTTGCCGCTGAAAACGGCATGGATACCGCGGCGCTCGAGGGCCTGCGCCGTGGCCGCGTCGCGCGCGAACACGATGCGGGCGCGCCGGGCTATCGCGCATTCGAGACCCGAGTGCGGCGCGACGTATTCGGATTTCGCGGTAGCAACGAAGACGGTCGGACGGCGCGCGAAAAGCAGACACGCAGCGACGCAATAGATATCGCCTACGGCGACGACGGCGTCATCGCGGCGGCGGCGCAAGAATGCGAATTGGCGCACGCTCAACGATCCGAGACCCGCGCGGAGATCCCGCACGATGTTCTTCAGATTCCAGAACGCGATCAAGCCGCCCGACGGCATAGCCGCGCGCGGCCCGACAGCGGGCGGCCAGCTGTCTTGGGCGGGTTCACCAACGAGCGGCAGGTGCTCGACCACCGCATTCGGCCGCGCAGCGGCGACGGCGCGCGCGATATAGCCGGCGATGGCCATCTCGCCATGACCGTTGCTGACGAAAAGTATCCGAGGCGCGGTCACGTCGTCTCTTCCGTCAGCGCGTGCAGACGATACGAGACGACGGTCGCCCGCTCGCCGGATAGCGACAGCACGAGGTTGCCGGCGTTTCTCGCAAATGCGCCCGCGTGCACGATCGGCACACCGCCCACGATTTCGGGCTCCGTCAGCGTATCGTGGCTGTGGCCGCCGAGAATCGCGCTCAAACGGCCGAAGCGCGCCGCGATGCTCCGGTCGGCCTTGAGTCCGAGATGCGAGAGCAGCAGCGTCGCCTCTGGTTCCGAATCGCGGGCGCCGCCTGAAAACGCGCGCGAAAGCGCGACGTCGGGCGCGAGAAAGCGCCATCCGAACAATCGCTCCCAACCGCTGCGCGTGCGATATTGTGGGACGAGCAACGCGAGCAGCCGGACGCGCACGTCGCCGACGGTCAGCCGAAGTTCGCGAACGAACGGCGACGGATCGCGATGCCGGAGATCTTCGAGGTTCGTGCATACGAGCGGCATCGGAAGCGCCTGCGCGCGCGCCGCGAAGCAACGGTAGAGATAGTGGAACTCGCGATTGCCCACCGCTTGCGCGCGATACGGCGCACGCGCAAATTCTTCGACGACGCCCTCTCGCGCGCGATAGACCGTCGACGATCCGCGGAGCGCGTCTCCGCAATCCACGAGCAGGTCGTCGGGGCCGACGAGCTTGGCGAGCTTCCCGCCGAAGCCGCGCCTGTCGTGGACGTCCGAGGTGAACCAGATGGAGAGCGTCCGCGCCATGCCGTTACGTTCGCTCGGGTTCGAGCATGCTCGCCGCGAAAGCCGCGATCCGCTGCAGGCTGTCCGGTGCGCCCAAGAGCCTTCGCACTTCGGCATAACCGCGCACCTGTTCCGCCGCGCTCGCGTCATTCTGCAGAAGGTCGCGCGTCGTCGCGCACAGATTTGCCGGGGTGAGTTCGTCCTGCAGCAGTTCCGGCACTACCGCGTGCCCGGCGATGAGGTTCGGCAGCGTCACGGGACCGCGCACGATGTGCGGGTGACGACGCTCGACGATCGCGTAGAGCGCCGGCGGCAACTTATAGAAGGCCACTTGCGGCACGCAGCGCAGCGCGCCTTCGAGCACGGCAGTACCAGATGCGGTCCATGCGATGTCTGCTTCCGCGAAGACCGACGTCGCATCGCGGCGCTCGATTCGCGCGTCGGCCGGGCCGCTATTCTCGGCCCACAGTCGCCTGATCTGCGCCGCGCGAGCGTCCGTTGCCGCGACGACGAGAAACTCGGCTTTGAGTTTTTCCCCGATCGTCGTCGCGGCGCGCGCGAGCATTGGGAGCATGAGCGCCACTTCGTCGCGCCGGCTGCCGGGGAGCACCGCGATCCGCGTGACCGGCCCTCGCGCAAGCGGCTCTCGCGGTTCGATGGCGGACACGAGGGGGTGGCCGAAATACTCCACGGGCAAGCCGCATGCGCGATAGAAATCGCGCTGGCGGACGAACGGCGTCACGGGCGTGGCGACCTTGCTGACTTTTTGCGCTTGCGCACGATTGTCGAGCCAAGCACCAGGCGGAAAATAGTATATCGCCCGCCCGCGATAGCCGGTGAAGCGAAGCCATTCCAGCATCCGAAGGTTGAACGCGCCGAAATCCACACAGACCAGAAGCCGAGGTGGTCGCGCGCGCAGCCGCTGAGCAAGACCGAGCATCACGGCGAGCAGCCAAGGGATCTTCACATATGCGGACAGCGGTCCCATGCTCGCCCATTCGGCGCGCACCGAATCGAGCACGATGTCGACGCCCGCTTCCCGCATGCGACTGCCGCCGACACCGGCGAACGAAAGGTTCGGATCGCGCGCGCGCATCGCCCGAACGAGCAACGACGCCTGCAGGTCGCCGGATGCTTCGCCAGCGACGATGAAGACGTCGGCGCTCATCGCTTCAGCGCTTGAGAACGCCGCGGTCGGAATCGTGCTCGAGGAAGCTGAGCAGTTCTTGGCCTTCGACCGACTGGGTCTGGCCGCGCAGCTGCTCTACTGCGGTTGCCAGCGTCATGTTCGGATGGCGCAGCAGACGGTACGCCTCTTTGAGTTCCGATACGACCTCGACCGCGACGCGCGCGCGCTCGAGACCCTTGAGATTGAGACTGCGCAGCGTCGCCGGATTGCCTTCCACGGTCGCGAACGGCAGCACGTCCTTCTTCACTTTGCTGTAGCCGCCGACCATTGCCATGCGCCCGATGCGCACGAATTGTTGGATGCCCGCCATGCCGCCGATATTCGCGCCGTCGCCGACGGCGACGTGTCCGGCAAGCTGACATAAGTTCGACATCACCACGCGGTTGCCGATGATGCAATTGTGCGCGATGTGCACGTATGCCAGGAGATGATTGTCGTCGCCCACCACGGTGGACGTGCCGGCTCCGGTGCCGCGGTTGATCGTGACGAATTCGCGGATCACGTTGCGGTCGCCGATGCGCACGTACGAGATCTCGCCGCGGAACTTCTTATCCTGCGACGTGCCGCCGATGACGGCGAACGGATAGATCTGGCAATCTTTGCCGATGTGCGTGTAGCCGTTGATGACGATGTTCGCGTAGAGTTTTGTGCCCGCGCCGATGTGCACGTTCTCGCCCACCAGACAATACGGACCGATCTCCACGCCGCGGCCCAACCGCGCCGACGGGTGCACGATCGCTGTCGGATGGATGTTGAGCGAGTAGATGTTCACGGACTCTGCTGGGCTCACGTGGCGGGCCTTCTCATTGGTGAAGAATCGATGCGTCGAGGCGGAAAAGCCTTGTGTCGGACACGATTGAGAACGCCAATTCGCCGGTGCAGACCGTCTGGTCGTCCACCCGCGCTTCTGCGCTCAGCCGTCCGATGTTTCGCCGCACCCAGAGCACGTTGACCTCCATGACGAGTTTATCCCCTGGCACGACCGGCCGGCGGAACTTCACTTTATCGACGCTCGCGAGGTAGGGGACGTTCGTGGTCTGGCTGTTCGGCTCGAGAATCGCGGTTCCGCCGAGCTGGGCCATCGCCTCGATGATGAGCACGCCCGGCATGACCGGGTTGTTCGGGAAGTGGCCTACGAAAAAGGGTTCGTTGAAGGTCACGTTCTTGAAACCGACCGCCCGCTTCTGCGGATCGAGCTCGGTGATGCGGTCGATCAGCAGCATCGGATAGCGATGCGGCAGGATCTCCATGATGGAGCGGATGTCTACGTAGGTCAATCAGGCCACCTCTGTTATGAGGCCGCCGCGATGTGCGGCCGCCGAACTCTCGCGCGCGCTAGACGATCGCGCGTGCACCGGCCACCGGCGCGAGCAGCTCGCGCACGGCGGCGACGTGCAGCGCATGACCGGACTTCATCGCGATCACTTCGAACTGCGGACGCATGCCGAGCAGCGCGAAGTCGCCGATGAGGTCGAGCACCTTATGTCGCACGATCTCATCCGGGAATCGCAGCGGGCCCATGTAGCCGTCGCTCTCGATGACCACTGCGTTGTCGAGCGAACCGCCTTGGGCCAATCCTTGCGCGTAAAGCCGGTCGATCTCCGCGCGGAATCCGAACGTGCGGTTCGGCGCGATCTCGCGGAAGAAATACTCCGGCGTGATCGGACCCGTCGAGATGAACTGTTTTCCGACCGGATGCGGAAACTCGACGTAGAACGACACCGCGAAATGCGGCGCGGGAACGATGACGAGCAACTTGTCGCCGTCGCGGATCCAGAGCGGCGCGCGAAGCTCGAGCACCCGGCGCGGCGTGCGCTGTTCGACGATGCCGACGGCAGCAATGGCGTGCGCGAAATCCAGCGCGCTCCCATCCATGATAGGCACTTCTTCGGCATCGAGCTTGATGACGGCGTTGTCCACGCCCATCCCGGCCAGCGCGGCGAGCACGTGTTCGACCGTGTTGACCTCGGCCGTCGCGGATCCTAACGTGGTGCACCGCACGGTGGAGCGTACGAACTGCGGCGCGGCCGGCAGTCGTGAATCGTCGGCGAGGATAAAGGAAAAGCCGGCATTGGCCGGCGCCGGAGCTACCGTGACATTGGTACGGCAGCCGGTGTGCAGACCGACGCCCGAGAGGACGAATTCGCGCGCTAGCGTCTGCTGGTATTCCACATCCACCACGCGAGCGAGCTTAGCGGTGTTTGCGTAGCTCCTCAACCGCATCTGTCAGCGCTCGCAACTGTTCGGCGAATTTAGGCAGTTTCCGCAGCATGACCTGCTGTTCCATCGTGGTGCGATGCGGCTGCGCTGGGAATCCGGAGACGCGCGAGTGCGGCGGAATCGAATGCGTCACACCCGCTTGCGCGAGAACGAGCGAGAACTCTCCGACTTCAAGGTGGCCCGCGATGCCGGCTTGCCCGGCTGCGACAACGCCGACACCGATCTTCGAACTTCCCGCGATGCCGACTTGTCCGCAGAGCGTGGCGTTCTCGCCCACTTGAACGTTGTGCCCGACCTGAACGAGGTTGTCGATCTTCGTGCCGTTGCCGATGACGGTCGAACCGGTGACGGCTCGGTCGATGCATGAGCACGCGCCGATCTCGACTCGATCGCCGACGACGACGTTGCCGATCTGCGGTATCTTGATCTGTTCTGCGCCGACGCGCACGTAACCAAATCCGTCGGCCCCGATGACGCAACACGAGTGAAGGATGCAGTCGTCGCCGATCACGCAATCATCGAGCACGACCGCGCGCGGATGGAGGAGCGTCCGCCGTCCGATGCGCGCGCGCTGACCCACGTACGCGCCCGCCAGCAGAATCGTGCCGTCTCCCAGGCTCGCCCCCTCCGCGACCACCGCGCCCGCGCCGATCCAGACGTCTTTGCCGCGGTTCACGCCCTGCGCGACGACGGCCGTGGGATGCGTGTGATCGCCCGACGGCAGCTGCGGGGCGAACAGTGTGAGAATGCGCGCGAGGGCGGCGCGCACGTCCGCCACAGCCAACAGCGCCTTCCCGTGTGTCTCCTGCGTGTCGAGATCTTGCGGCACGATGACTGCCGCCGCCGGCGACTCGAGCGCTTTGGTGAGCCAGCGACCATCGATCGCAAACGTGAGCGACGATCCGTCCGCATCATCGACCGATGCGACGTGGGAGATCGCGACTTCGCCGTCGCCTATGAGCCGCGCATCCGCGGCAGCGGCGAGTTCGGCGAGCCGGCGCGAGCCGTGCGTCACATCCGCCGACCTCGTTATTGGCTCGGGGAGGGCGACGTCGGTGCGATATGCAGAGCGGCCTGGACGTCGGACGTGATGTCGTCTCCGCCGTAGGCGATGCCTTGCCGCGTCACGACGAGCGAGTAGTGCTTGTCCGCGGCGATCTGCTTGACCGCCGCCTTGACGTCGTTCGTCACTTCCATCTGCCAGCGCGCGGATTGCTGATTGAGCTGCAGCAGCTCGCGCTGCTTGTCGGCCTGGCTCAGCTTGCTCGACTGGATCGCGTTGAGGTTCGCCTGCAGCTGGTTCTGGTAATTGATGAACTTCGGCCACGTGCTCTGGAGCACGGCGACGTTCACGAACGCCACGGTGGAGCGCGGGTGCAGCCCGCAACCGCTCAGACCGATGACGATGGCCACGGCGAGCACCGCTGCCCGCATGTATGTATGATTACGCATTCAACCCCCGGGAACCGGTGTAGGCGTCGCAGACGGTAGCCCAGCCGCCTCTTTCGCCACTTGGTCGGTAAGATCGACGGCGCTCCCGGCGCCGGCGATGGAACTGAACACGACGCCGATCCCGTCGCGATGCGCGACGTCCGCGACGAGCGTCTGGATCTGACGCACCATGCCGTCGTAGAGCTGTTGACGGGCTTGCGCCAGCGATTGCGCCTGCATCGCGAGCGCGACATTGTCCTGGAATTGCATGTGTGCGACGTCGCTGTATTTCGCGACGAGCGCCTTGCGCGTGGACTGGTACGAATTCAGCGCGGCCGTCGCATCCGCTTGGTAGCGGGCCATGATCTTCGTGTGTTCGTCCGCCAGCTGCGCCTGGACTTGCGGGTTATTGCCGAGCTTGGCGTTGGCGGCGTTCAACTGCGACTGGAATTGGCCGCCGAGCTTTTGCGCCTGGTCGCGAATCGTGGATTCCAGATCCGCTTGACGCGCGGCGAGCTTGGCGTTGGTGTCGTTTTCGGTCGCCTTTCGCTCCGTGTTGAAGCGAAGCTCGGCTTGCGCCTGCACGCTTTTCTCAAAAGCGGCGAGGGTGGACGCATCGGCGGATTTCTTCGCCGCGGCGAGCGTGGCTTCGCGGCTCTCCAATGCCTGGAGCTGCGCGCTATAGTTCTGACGGTCGGCCGGAGAGAGCGAGAGGTTGTCGAGCTTGGCCGTGAGATTCAGACGCTGATCCTGATCTTGGCGGGCGATCTGGATCTGATAGGCGGTCTCGGCTGACGAAAGCTGCGACTCTTCAGAGCGGATCTTCGCCTGCGCGTCGGCGCCGATCAACTGGCGTACGTGGGAGAGGTGTTCGGCATCTTGAGCGTAGAGCGAAGTCCGGTACGCGGCGAGCGTCGCGCGAGCATCGTTCTGCATGGCGGTGAGCTGCCGCGAGAAGTCGGCCTGCATGCCGCTCATGATCCCGCCCGGGCCTGCGTTGGGAATGCCGAGCGCCTTGGCGGTGATATCCGAATCGGCGCGCGCTTCTTCGTCGCGGAACGCTGCCTGCCGATCCGCGAGATCTTTCGTGTAGGCGGCCTCCGCGTCGGCCAGCTGCCGCTGCAGATCTGCCTGAGCCTGCACCTGGACGGGCGTGACGGGTTTGGGACCGACGACGGTGCTGGCGTTCAGTTCGGTGATCTGGTCCTGAAGCGACTGCAATTCCGCGTGCAGCGGATGCGCGGCTATGACTTTGTCGATGTCCACGTATCCGGCCGCAGTACCGCCGCCGCTCAATCCCGACGTGTTCACGCCCAAAAGTCCGCGCACGCCTTGTTCGCTCTTCGAAGCGCAGGCGGTAAGCGCGAACAGCGCGGCGCAGAGCAGCGCCGGACCGATCCGGTTCACGGCTATTGAAGCGCCTTCACGACATCGGCGGTGACGTCCGTGCCGCCGTAGATGCGGCTCGCCTGATCGACGACGAGCAGCAATCCCTTTTTCTTGGCGACGTCGGAGATAGCTTTGGTCGTCTGGTCGACCAGCGGCTGGATGACTTTCTTCTGATCGTCATTCAGCTTCTGATTGAACGTCTGGATGATCGCCGGCTTCTCGGCGTCGGTCTTGCCGGCGAGCGCCTGCGTCAGTTGAGCCTGGAGCTGCTGGCGATCTTGCATGAACGTATCGTTCGCGGCCTTCAGCTTCGGCAGCGCGTCGATCTGCTGCTGATCGACGAACCCGATCTCCGACGGCGAAGGCGAATTCACCGGCGGAACGATCGGCCCGGGCTGACTGATCGCGTCCGTGACGTCTTTAGTGATGTCCATGCCGCCGTAGATGACGATGGACTTGTCGACGACCACGTTGAGGCTCTTGTTCGCGGATACCTCGGCGATGGCGGTCTGCGCGCGAGCGAAAAGATTGTCGAAGATCTGATGCTGCTCGGCCACGACTTTCTGCTGGAACTGCGCCGAGATGGCTTGCTGATCCGCCGGATTCTTGCCGCGGATCGCAGCCTGATATTGCGCCGTCACCGATGCTTGATATTGCGTGAACTGCTGTCGCGCTGCTTGGAACTGCGGCAAGTCGCCGATGGCGCTCTGATCGACGAAACCGACATCCGAGATATCGGTGGCGAGCGCCTGCGGAGCGACGAACAGCGCGACGGCCGCCGCGATGCCGGCGGCGCAGACATACCGTAAGTGCGTCATACGTCTGTCAACCCATCCTTATGAGTGATTTGATGCGTTCAAAACGATTGGCTCAAGCCGAACGACACGTGATGGCCGCCCTGGCCGAAGGCGAAGTCGATCCGGATCGGCTGCGGCACGATCGGCGTTTGCACGCGGATTCCGAAACCGAAATCCATTTTCAAGTGGAACGGCGCCTCCACGTAGGTCGTCGTGGGAGTCAGCGGCGGTCCGGGCGGGCAGTGAGGTCCGCACGGCGGTATCGGCGTCGGCGACGGTGCCGGGCCGACCACCGGAGTCACATACGGTACGTCACCGGAGTCCGCGAAAAACGCGACGGTGAATTTCTTGTCTTGCGTGACCGGAATCCGCAATTCGGCTTGCCCCAAGACCTCGCGGTCGCCGTAGAATACGAACGTCGTATTGCGCAGCTGCTGATCGGTCAAGCTGAAGAGGTCGTTGTACGGCAGCGACGCGCCGCCGCTCGACCAGCCGTAGTTGAAGTGCAGCGCCAGCGTCGAGTGATGGCGGACCGGGAAGAACTTCGTGAGGTCGTAGTCCGTCTTCGTGTAGTTATAGTCGGATCCGAAGCTCTTCGACGACCACTCGGACGATATGCTCGAAGTGCCGCCGTAGCGCGGGCTGAGCGGGTCGTCACGATCGTCGCGGAACAGGCCTGCGTTGAAGGAGAACAAACGCGACGAACCCGGCCTTGCGGCGCCGCCGACGATGCCGCTCGATTGATTGGGCGAGACGAGCGCACCGCGCAAGTCGAGGAACTGTTGCGGAAAACCGCTCGCGCCGAAGGACTGTGAAAGCCGCGTCGCGCTGAACCCGTACGACATGCGTGTGTAGTCCGCGACCGGATGACCGAGCCCGATGGAAATGCCGGCTTGGCGCGTGCTGTACAGCGCGAACTGGCTCGTGCACGGTGTGGGTCCTGCGGCGCAAGGGCCGCCGGTCGTTCCGGGCGTGCCCGTCGTGGCTTGTGAAGCGGCGCCGAGCTGCGGCGTGATCGTGAAGAACGGATTGTTTCCGGGTTCTTTGTACACGGGGTACGGCTGCTGATCGACGACGTTGTTGAAAATGCTGAACGACGCAGAGTCCGGCTTGAACTTGTGCACGTACGGAACGCTCACGCTCAGCGAGACGTCGCTGATGTGCAGACCGCGCTGCAGGGAGATCTGCGCGCCGTTGCCCGTGCCGTTGATATTCGCTTCCGAATAACCGAGGTTGCCCGACAGACCTTGGCCGTATTGGCCGCCGCCGCCGTACGAGACGCCGACGCTTGCCGTGCCGGTGCGTTGTTCAACGACGGTCCAGACGAGCGTCACGTAGCCGCACTTGTTGCCGAACGGTTTGGTCGAAAGGTCGACCGATTTGAAGAACTGCGTGTTGTTGATGAGCTCGTAGTCGCGCTTGAGCCGCGACTCGGTGATGAGATCGTTCGGGCGCATGCGCAGCAGGCGCCGGATGACGTAGTCTTTCGTCTTCGAGTTGCCGGCGATCTCGATCGCGCCGACGCGCACTTCGCAGAGCGCAACGTCCACCGCGCCGGGCTTCGCCGGATCCGGTCCGGTGTTGTTGTCGAATGTGACGTTCAGACCGAGGTCGGTGTACAACTTCGAAATCGCCTGCAAGTCGGCATCGAATGTCTGCTGCGAGAACACGCTGCCCTGCTTGGTCTTCATCACGTTCAAGATCGCCGGCGGCGGCAGAACGGAATCACCGGTCAGAACGATCGCCGTGACGGTGACGCCTTCTTGTATGTCGAGCGTGACCGTGCCGCCCGGATTGATGGCGATGTTCTTGACGTGCCGCGTGCCGACGTAACCGAGCTTGTCGTAGTACGAATTGATCTTCGTGACGTCATCGCGCAGCGTGTTGGTGTTGAGCACGGCGCCGACGGTCGTATCCATGAGCGCGCTCAAGATGTCGTTCGAGACGTGCTGGTTGCCGTTGAAGACGATCTTCGACACGACGGGATTCTCGATGACGATGAAGTTCAGGCTGACGCCGCCCGGCGTGGGCCGGACGTCGCTCTTCACATCGGTGAAATAACCGAGGCTGAGAATAGCCGCTTGGTCCGCGGCGACCTGCTTAGGATCGAGCGGCAGGCCGGCTTGAGAGCGGACGACCGAGGCGATTCGGTCGATCGGCACGTGCGCGTTGCCGCGCACGTTGATCGCGGTGACTATCGGTTGGGGCGCTGCGGTGAGCAGTTGTGGAGCAGCGGCAAAGGCGACGACGGCGGCCAAGAGCGCGACGCCAGCGATTCGAAAGGCAAATGCCAAGGGTTATGCGCTCCTGAACGATGTGTCGGCGAGAGCATGGACGGCTTGACCGCCGCGATTGCAGCCGGTGATTCCACCGCCCATGGGAGCATGATGGCCGCGATTGCAAGCCGAAAGACTCGCGCCTTCGTTGGCATGGAGACGCTTGTTTTCCTCCATCGCAAGCGGTCTGACGCGTTCTCATGAACGTCTCAGACGACCTCAGCGAAACGTGAAACTCAAGTCCATCGTCGCGGTCGAAACGCCGGTCGGCGACTGTGTCTGCAGAAACTCTAAGGAGGTCGTGTCTCGCAAGAGATAGGCGACGCCGAACGATTGCGTCACAGGGAGTTTCACGGTCGAACGGTAGATGCCGTAGATCGTGGGCGTGAAGAGCTTGCGGATCTCGACCGCCGGTTGTCCGTTTTGATCGAAGATGAAGTTGATCTGCTCGATGTCCAGCGTTTCCGCGAGATACGACTCGAGCGGGAACAGCAAGCTGCGCGTCAGCTGGGCGTTGAAGTACGCCTGCGCTTCGCCCGTGAGCACAGCCTGCGCTTGCGACGGTGAGCTTGTCAACCCGGTCACGACCGATGCGTGCAGCAAGGTCGCTGCGATCTCGTCGCGCGTCATCGATGGATTGGACGACATGTCGGTGTTCAGGCGGTCCACGCGGCCGCTGATCGCGAGGGTGATCTGAGAACCGCCGGTGTTCGTCGTCGCCCGCACATCGAGCGAAGGCAAGAGACCTTGTGACGGATCGAACGTCACCGTGCCGTTGTCGATGCGGAAGACGGTATCGAAGTACGTCACTTGACCGCGCGTCGAGGAGAACGCGCCGTCGAGCGTCGGCGCGCTCAAGCGGCCGCCGATCGTCAGCTTGCCGGCGGCGGTGAGGTCGATCGCGCCGCCTTTGATGCGCACGCGCTTGCCCGCCGCTGCGGTGACGTTGAGGTGCATCGCAGGCAGCTCGAGTATGGATGGTTTGGGAGTTGCGGGCACGTCGCTCGGCACGAGATGAAATCCGCCGCCATAGATGCTGCCGGCATATGCCACCGTGCGGCCGGGAAGCGGCGCGGGAACGCCGGGCACCGGTCCGGGAGCGCTCTGCGTTGACGATCCTTGACCGAACGCGGTTGCAAGCGTGTAGATGGCCGAGAACGGCACGAGCGAATCGCTTGCCGTTATCGTGCCGTCGAGGTACGGATTCACGCCGGATTTGGTGAGACTGAAATCGCCGTTCAGCGTGCCGGAGATCCAACCCGGCACATCCACGTTCGCGCTGTTGAGCGCGATCGTTCCTGAATATTGGAAGCCCGGATTCGAGCGCAGTCCGAGGGCCGGCACGACGTGCGCCGACGCTTTAGCGACGACGTCGCCGGAGCCGAGGGAGCCGCGCAGGCGCGAGAGCGTGACCGTGTCCTGAGCAAGCGTCAGGTCTGCCGCCACATCGGTCATCGGCACGGTCTCAAACGCGGACCGCACCGACGCGCCGCGTAACGTCGCCGATCCGCCGAGCACGGGATTGCCTGCGTGCCCCGTAGCGGAGGCAGTCGCTTGGAGCGTGCCGGTCAGCGAAGCATAGCGATTCGTGAGCGGATCGAAAGCGGCGAGATCGACGTGGTCGGCGGTGAAACGCAGGTTGAGCGGTTTGTTCTTCGGCCCGAGCGCAAGCGGTTTGAGCTGCAGCGGCAGCGTCCCCGCGAGCGTGAGCGCACCGCGGTTTGATGCAAATGCAAGACGCGCGTCGCTCACGTCGAGTTCGCCCGGTTGAAAGTCGATGTTCGCGTTCACGCTGTCGTAGCGAACACCCAGAAGCGAGCCGGCGCTGCCGGCGACCACGGCTTGGACGCGCGGCTTGGAATACGTGCCGCCGACGCTCAGCGACATCTTCGCCGCGCCTTCGACGATGCCGGGATGCCCAAACGCCGACGCAACTTTCCCGAGATCTTGCGCATCGAGACCGGCCGACCCGACGATGCGGTCGCCCGGCCCGAATTGCGCCGATCCGGCGGCTTGCGCGAACGGCAACTGCACGCGCGCGTCGGTCAAGCCGAATGATTTCCCATCGCTCTCAAGCGAGCCGCTCAGCGTGTTGATCGCGAGCTTTCCGAGATGCCCGTCGCGCAATGCGAACGTCGCGATCGCGGATGGATGCGCGAGCTTGCCGCGCAGCTGGCCCGCTATGTCCAAACTGCCGGTCAAGCCGAGGTCTTCGTGTCGTATCAGCGGCATGACGATGCCGAGATCGACGCCCGTCGCGCCGCCGTGGACGTCGAATTCGGCACCAGTCAGGTCAGGCAATCCGGCGCGGCGAGACGAAAACGCTGCGCTGCCTGCCAGCTGCGCATTGTCGGCCGGCCCGCGTTGACGCATCGTCGCGAGCAGTTCGTTTTTCGAGCTTGCGAACGTCGCGTCCACCACGCCGAGCGGATAGCCCGCGAGGGCCGCGCCATTGAAGTCGACGCGTCCATTCGCCGCAACCATCTCCGGGTCAGACGTGAATGCGATGTTCCAGCTTCCGACGCCGTCGAGCGTGTCGTAGCCGTCGAAGAAATCGTTGAAGTCCGAAAGGTCGACGTGCGGACTCGTGGAGCGCACGTGCAGATCCGACGGAGAGATGTCGCCCGCCAGCGTGATGAGCGAAGACCCGAATTGCACCTGGCCGTTCTCAAGCGCGAGCATGCGGCGCTCGAGGTGGACGTCGCCGCGGAAATTCTTGAACGCGACGCCGCGTACCGTGCCGCCGTCCGAATAGATCTCGCCGTCGACGGACGGGGCGCCCAGCGTGCCGCGCAGTCGCATGGTCCCGCCGACAACGCCGGTCAGCGTCGCCGTGCGAGGTAAGTAACTGTTCAAGAGGCCGCCGAGATCGCCGACGCGCATCGTCGCGTGCACATCGAGCGGGTCGGACGCGACCGGCACGACGCCTTCGAGGCCGGCGATGCTTCCGTTCACTTCGACGCGGTTGCCGGCGTAGGCGACGCGGCCTGCGCGCGCCGTCAGCGTACCGCCGCCGTATTGCACGTCGACGTCACCCGAGATCGGCACGGCGTGGTAGCGGCCTCCGCTCACGGCCGCTTGCCCCGATGCGCGCAGCGCGTCAATCGACCCGCCGATCTGCGCGAACGCTGTGGCAGAACCCGCGGACAACGGCCCGCCGAGCGCCTGCAGCTGGCGCAGATCCAAGGCGTCGGCCCAAACGGCGAGCGTATCCGCGTTTGCGCCGCCGTGCGGAAGCGTGCCGGTCGCCGCGATCGCGCCGCCGGCCGCGTTTGCCGTCGCGGCAAAGACCTGCGTTGGAAGACCGCCGCCGCCGGTCATCGTCGCATCGAGCGCGCGCACGGGCACGCCGGCGATGGTGGCGTTCGCGCTGTTCGCATCGCCGCTCATCGTCCAGCGTCCGCCCGACATCACGCCGTTGAAATTGGCATTGCTGCGGCCGCGCGCACGCAGATTCGGCGGAAGGCCCGGCAGCGAAGCGATGTCCGTGGAGCCTGAGCCGCTCAGTGCGAGTGCATACTTTCCGTTGGATGGCGAAGCGGATGCAAATCCGCTCGATGCGAGCGTTCCATCCGGACCGTCGAACGACAGTCGCGCAACGCGAATCGATCCTGCCGATCCGGTCGCGATAGCCCGACCTTCACCAAGTCTGTAGCCGGCGACGACGAGACCGTTGGCCAAGAGATCGACGCCGAGGCGAGGTGCGGCCTCCGGACCATCGAGCCATGCGGCGCCGTCGAGCGTTGCGGCGATCGAGGGCAGAGCGATGGGAGCGCCGACGCCGGGAAGCGCGTACGAGCCTTCACGAAGATCGAGATCGATGCTGTGCGCGAGTGCGACGCCCTCGATCGATCGCTGCGCGTGCGGCGGTCTATCGATGCCGGCTTCGAGCACGAGCTCGCCACCCTTGGCGTTCACGATCGCGCCGGCCGAGAATCGCTCCGGTCCGGCGCGCACCACGCTGCGTATGCCGACGCCGTTGCCGCCCGTCACTTGTGCGTATCCCTCGCCGCTCAGACGAGCGAACGGACCGTTGAATGACGCGATCGCCGACGAATCTCCACCCGGATTGACATTGGCGACGAATGGGAGACCGGCCGCGGGCACGCGGCCGAACAGCGCGAGCAAGGTGGGCGATCCCTCTTGTGCGACCGCGATATCACCGCCGCCGTGAACGGTTCCGCTGTCGTACAGTCCGTCGATGGATGTGAGCGTGACGTGGCCGTGCGCGTAGTACATATCGCTCGCAAAATCGGTGAGAGCGATGTCTTGATACCACACCGAGTCCGGGGCGCGGAGAGCTGCGCGAGCGTGAACCTCGGACGGCGGCCCGGTGATGAAGACGTGGGCTGCGACGTCGCCGTGGAGCGGCAATTGGTTTGCGACCCTGAAGAGACGACGCGCGCGCGCAGCATCCGCTTCGAATGACGCGCCGATCGAGAGCGTCACGCCGCCGATCAAACGCAGGCCGCCGTCGACAGTCACAGGTATGCCGGCCGCCGTTCCGCTCATCTGCGTGAAGCTGAGCCGGCCTGCGTCGAAATGCAGCCGGCCGCTCACGTCTCGCAGCGGCACGTCGAGCGGAACGACCGTCAGCCGCGCGCCGTGCAGAGCGCCCTCACCGCTCAATCGCCACTGCGGACCGGCGGCCGGATCGTAACCCGCGTCAAACGCGCGCAGCTCCACGTCGGCGGTACCGGCATGGACCGCGAAGTCGCGCGACGAGACAATTCCGTCGACGATCGGTACGAAATCCAGATCCGGCGCGGCAAGCGACGCAAGCGCATATTGCGACCGGTCGTCTTCGACCAGCTTTCCGCTGATTCGCGTCAAGTGCGCCGGGGCAGCTGGGTCGAAGCCGTTGAAGAGCGCGCTCAGGTCGCCGTGCGTGTTTCTTCCTCTATCAATGTCGAATGTCGCGTTGACATCTGCTAGGTTGAACTTGCGTCCGCGCGGGTCCACAGAAGTCGGATCGGTAAAAACGAGGACGCCGCCCTGTACTTGCACGACGGCGCGCAGCGGCGGTCCGCTTTGTGCCGCCGGGCGAGCCGCAGCGGGGCCGGACGAGAGGAGCCGCGAGATGTTGAACGTGCCGTCGTCATACCGGATGACGTAGAGCGTCGGCCTTATCGCGATGAGGCTGCGCAACCCGTATGCGCGATCGCTGCGCGCGAACGGGCCGCCTCGGTCGTAGGTGACGATGATGTGCCCGGCCGAGAACAGTTTCGCGCCCGACTTGTCCGTTATGACCGCATCGTCGATCGTCGCCCGATCGGCACCGACGTCCATGGCACGAACATCGAGATGCAGGCCGCGCGTCGCGAGCGCGATTTGGAGCGCCATGCGCACCGCCGCCGACCGCGGAGCCTGCAGGCCGATCGTGAGCGCGACGACGAGCACGATCGCCGTTGCGATCGCCGCGAGTCTTCGAAGCCTGCTGCGCACGTGACCCTTCTTCCCTTGTCGGGAGCGGGTATCATGGCAAGCAGCAATTGTTGCTTCAATTGAAAGAGCCGACTGAAGACGAAGAGCCGACTGAAGGGGCCGACGCTAGTCGGCCCTTGAGCTCATATCCTCCGCGTGCTGCGGGCGTGCGTCACATCACACGTCGAGGTTGACGACGTCGCGAGCGTTTTCGGCGATGAACAGCTTGCGCGGCTCGACCTTCTCACCCATGAGGATGGTGAACATCTCGTCGGCCGCCACGGCGTCGTCGAGCAGCACTTTGCGCACGATTCGCGCTTCAGGGTCCATCGTCGTCTCCCAGAGCTGCTCCGGATCCATCTCGCCTAGACCTTTGTATTGCTGGATCGAGCAGCCGTCGCCGGCCTGCGCCAGGACGGCGTCGCGCTCTTCGTCGCGATAGCAATACCAGAACTTCTTACCCTTGCGTACCTGGTAGAGCGGCGGCTGGGCGATGAACAGATGACCGAGTTCGATCAGTTTCGGCATATAACGGAAGAAGAACGTCAGCAGCAGCGTGCGGATGTGCGCTCCGTCCACGTCGGCGTCGGTCATGATATAGATGCGATGGTAGCGCAATTTTGAGGCGTCGAAATCTTCGTGGAAACCTGTGCCGAGGGCCGTGATGAGCGTGCGGATCTCTTCATGGCTGACGATCTTGTCGAGGCGCGCCTTTTCGACGTTGAGGATCTTGCCTTTCAGCGGCAAGATCGCTTGGAAGTGTCGATCGCGGCCGAGCTTCGCGCTGCCGCCGGCCGATTCGCCCTCGACGAGAAAGATCTCGCTCTTGGCTGGATCCCGCTCCGAACAATCGGCGAGTTTGCCGGGCAGCGAGCCGCCGTCCAGCGCGTTCTTGCGCCGCGCGAGATCGCGCGCCTTGCGGGCCGCTTCGCGCGCGCGCGACGCGTTGACGCATTTCTCGATGATGCGGCGCGCGGGGCCCGGATTCTCCTCAAGATAGTAGCCGAGGGCTTCGCCGACGATCTCGCTGACCACGCCGTGCGCTTCGGCGCTGCCGAGCTTAGCCTTGGTCTGCCCTTCGAATTCCGGGTTGGGGATCTTCACGGAGATGACTGCCGTGAGACCTTCGCGCAGGTCTTCGCCGGTGAGGTTGCCTTCGGCATCCTTGAGCATGCCGGACTTCTTCGCATAGCTGTTGAGCACGCGCGTCAGTGCCGATCGGAACCCGGCTAAGTGCGTGCCGCCGTCGACCGTATGGATGTTGTTCGCATACGCGAGGACGTTTTCGATATAGCCGTCGTTGTATTGGAGCGCGGCTTCGACCTGGATGTGCTGCTTTTCGCCCGTCATGTAACGGACGTCGTGCAGGGGCTCTTTGTTCTTGTTGAGCTGCTCGACAAAGCTCTTGATGCCGCCTTCGTAACAGAAATTCTGCTTCTTGTCATTGCGTTCATCGCTGAGGTTGATGCGCAGACCGCGATTGAGGAACGCCAGCTCGCGAAGACGCTGCTGCAGGATGTCGAACGAGAACTCGAGTGTCGAGAAGATCTCGCTGTCGGGCTTGAACGATTGCACGGTGCCGGTGCCGTCGGCGACACCGACGACTTTCATCTTGCCGGCCGGCACGCCGCGAACGAAACGCTGCTCGTAGATCTTCTCATCGCGCATGACGCGAGTGACCATCCACTCCGACAGCGCGTTGGTGACCGATATCCCCACGCCGTGCAGACCGCCCGAAACTTTGTAACCCAAGCCTTCGAACTTGCCGCCGGCGTGCAGCACCGTCATGACCACTTCGAGCGCGGGCTTGCCCTCAGACGGGATGACGTCCACGGGAATGCCGCGGCCGTCGTCTGCGACCGAAGCCGAGCCGTCTTTGTGGAGCGTGACGTCAATCTGCCGGCAATAGCCTGCGAGCGCTTCGTCTACGGCGTTGTCGACGGCTTCGAACACGATCTGATGCAAGCCGCGCACGCTCGTGTCGCCGATGTACATGCCCGGCCGTCTGCGGACGCCCTCAAGACCTTTGAGGACTTTGATCTGTTGAGCGCCGTACTCGTTCGAATCGCCGCCGCTCTGCTGTGAATCGCCTTTGTTGTCTTTTTTGGCCAATACGAAATCCTCATGGCGCGAATACGTGTGAATCAGCGTGTGCGCGCTATTTTTTTATTCTCTCACGGCGCTGCGCGCGCCTCTCGTCGAGGTGCCTTTGCGCGCAGTCCAAGCGCGTCCGCCCACATCTCGTCGAGCACGTCGGCGACGACTGCGCGCGGCACCGCGCGCTTGGGTTTGCGTGCGATCAACATGACGTATGTCCATGCGGCGACGCGGTCGGCCGCTTCAAGCGTTCCTCGCCGTAAGCGCCGGCGCGCGCCGTCCAACTGGACTTCGAGTTGTGCAAGCACGCGGCGCCGCACGCGTTCGTATGCGGCACGATCGGCACCGGAAATGTTCGCGATGAACTCGCGCGGTGTCTGCCACGGTGCGTCGGCGAGTGCGCGCGCGAGCGCTCGATCCGACGACTGCCGTTCCTCCTCGGCGCACCGCACGCATCGCCGATCGCTCGCGGTCTGGAGAGGCGTCCACGCGCCGCAGGCAGTGCATCGGGTCCATCCTTCTCGCGCGCGCCGAACGTCCAGCGCGTGCTGTCGAGCGCGCAGCCGTGCGACGATCGCGATCAGACCTTGCTCGGATCCCGCATCCCATGGCGCGTCAGCGCCGTCAATCGCTTCCTCTTCTTGTTCGCGCGTTCGCACCGAGCGTTCGGTGCGCGATGGGCGCGGTACCGCGCCGTCTAGCAGGCGCTTTGTGCGGCCGCTCGCGACCGAGAACCGCACGCGCGTGATGCCGGCGTGGGGAACGATCGACTGCAGATTCGCGAGTATGGACGTTTCGAGGAACGAGAGCTCATTGCTCCACGCACTGCCGGCCGTCCAGATGGTCAAGATCCCGTTGCGCACTCCGGCAGGCCGCGTGCGCACCGCGACGGCCGGGCCGACGACGTCGGCCCACGCCGCAGCGATGGCGCCGGCGCTATCTGCCGTCTCGCTTGTGCGGCCCGGCTTCCATGCGGCGACAAGCGTCCGCAGACGCACGGGTCCGCTCATGCGTGCGCCGCGTTTTCCATTTCGAGCGATCCTGCGCGGACGTGGACGACTTCGCCGCGCAGACTCGCGGGCATGTCCGGAACGTCGGTGGACGTGATGAATGCTTGGTCGAAATCCCCGAGGCTGTTCAGAAACGCGTGACGCCGCTCGCGATCGAGTTCGGACAGCACGTCGTCCAGCAAAAGGATCGGCGGTTCTCCGGCAGCCGCATGCAGCGACGCGTATTCTGCCGCTTTCAGCGCCAAAACCGCCGTGCGCTGCTGGCCCTGCGAACCGAATCGCGCGAGCGCAAGACCGCCCAGCGTGAGCGCGAGGTCGTCTCGATGCGGGCCATACAGCGCGCTGCGCCGCTTGATCTCAAGCGACTGGTTCGCATCGAGCGCAGCGCGCAGCGCTTGCTCTACCGCCTCCGGCGTCTCTTCGGTCAGCGCGGGCGACGGCCGGTAGGCGACGTCGAATTCCGGCGAGGCGCCGACCCAGCGCGCATGCGCGGCGGCGGCCTCGGCCGCGAGCCTGCGCACGTAGGCGGCGCGCGCGCAAGCGATGCGGCCGCCGCTGACCGCCATCTGCTCGTTATACGTGAGCAGTAGGTCGCGATCGGGAGCGCCGTTCGCACGAAGCAGCGCGTTCTTCTGCGTTACGACGGCGCCGTATGCTGCGAGGTCGCGATAATACGACCGGCTGCTTTGCGCAAGTCCGGCGTTGAGAAGGCGGCGCCGAATTCCCGCCGGACCGATCACGAGCTGCAGATCCAGCGGGATGAACGTCACCGCCATCACGCCGCCCAGAAATTGCCCGTACGGTACCGCGCGGCCATTTCGGAAGAAGCGCTTGCGGGCTCCCTCGCCCGCCCGCGCGACGATGCACGCGGCTTGGATCTCGCCGTGTCGCGTGGACACGCGCGCCGAGACGCTCGCGGCCGGCGCATCGTCGCGAACGAGGTCCGCTTCGCGGGTGGCGCGGAACGATTTTCCGGTGGCGAGCAGCGCGAGCGCTTCCAGGAGATTCGATTTGCCTTGCGCGTTATCGCCGATGAAGACACATGCGCCGCTCGGCGGCGTGAAGCGCAGAGCGGCGTAGTTGCGGAACTGGTCGAGCTCGAGCGACAGGACGCGCACGGGCGCTACTGGCGCAGCGGCATCAAGATGAAGAGCTGCCGCGCGGCATTGTCACCTTCGTTCGGCCGGATGGCTGTGGGCTGCAGAGCGCCGACGAACTCGAGCGCCACGGTATCCGAGGTGACGTGATTCAAGATCTCCACCAGATACTTCGCGTTGAACGCGATCGTCAGCGGGTCGCCGGTGCGCTCGACATCCAATTCTTCATAGGCGTTGCCGGTGGTATCCGAAGCCGCGGTGATGACAAGGCTCGTGCCTTCCATCGCGAGCTTCACCATGCTGGCGCGCTCGCCCGCGACCACTTCGGCGCGGCGCAGACCGGCGAGCAGTTTTGCAGTGCTGGCGATGACCTTGCGCTCGAACTCTTTTGGGATGACCTGCTGGTAGTTCGGATACGGCCCGTCGACGAGACGCGCGATGATCTTCGCGTCGCCGGTGTTGAACACGAGCTGGTTCGCTTGGCCGCCAAGCGCCGTCACTTCCACCACGCCGCTGCCTGCCGCCCTCACCACCTCTCCGAGCGCTCGCGCGGGCACGATATATTTCGCACCGGCCCGGACTTTCTCGGTGAGCGCCGCTTCGTGGCGAGCGAGGCGGTAGCCGTCGGTGGCGACCATGGTCAGCTTCTGGTCCTCGATCTCGAGCAGCGCGCCCATGAGAACGGCGCCGCGCGCCTCCTCGCTCGACGCAGCAAACGTCACCGCACCGACGGCTTCGCGGAGCACTTTTGCGTCTATGCGGAATTGATCGCCCGACTTGCCTTCCGGCAACGGTGGGAATTCTTCCGCCGGCAGCGCGACGAATTCGTACTTCGAGCGGTCGCAGGTGACCGTCGCGCGGCTCGCCGTGCCGCGCATGACGAGCTCCGCGGCCGGCAGATTCGCGAGGTAGCCTGAGAACAAGCGCGCTCCGACGGTGCATGCGCCTTCTTCGCTCACCTCTGCGCTGAAATTATTCTCGAGTGTGAGTTCGAGATCGGTGGCGCGCACGTTGACGCGGCCTTTGCCGGCGGTGAGCAGGACGTTGCCCAAGATCGGCATCGTCGTGTGCGCGTTGACGACTTTCACGGCCGCGGCAACGGCCCCGGCTATGTCCTTCGTGTTGCAGGTGAACTTCATGCTTGCTCCGGGCAGCAGGACGCCTCAAGCGTCCTTTCGGTGTTGCGCAATCTTAGTCTGCGTTGCGCGGATTCGTCGCGCTGTCGTCAACTCCCGCGTCCACAGATCGGCCTAGGGCCGCGGGGAACTGTTAGATATCTTTATGATCGGTCGTCGTCATCGTAGTGGTGTGGACGCTGTGGAGTTCGTCTGTATGCCAGACGCGGCACACGGTTGCGGTGTGCGTTGCGGTGTGGATGGTGTGCGCGATCTATCCACGCCGCTCACAGAGGGACCACCTTCACGGCACGCGGGCTAGCGCAGTCCACATCATTCGCAGACCATCCACCGGGCGTCATCCTTCTTGCGTGATCGTGGTCTGGACCGAGCGCACTTTGCTGCGGAATTCGGGGTCGCGATCCTGCTGCTGTTTCACCTTGTCGCGCGCGTACATCACCGTTGTGTGGTCTTTCTTGCCGAACTCGCGCGCGATCTGCGGCAGCGATGCGTTGGTCAATTCGCAGGCCAGATACATCGCGATTTGGCGCGGCACCGTCAAGCGCTGATCGCGCCGTTGACCTTCGAGCTCTTTGACCGTGATGCCGTGGAAGCGCGCCACTTTCTCTTTGATCAACGAGATCGTCACCTTGCGCAGCGGGACCTCGTTGATCTCGTTGCGCAGCACTTCGGTGGCGAGCTCGACCGTGATCTGCTTCTTATAGAGCGATGCATACGCGGTCAGCTTTATGAGCGCGCCTTCGAGCTGGCGGATGTTCAAGGGAATGATCTTCGCGATATACGACGTCACTTCGTGCGGCACGTCGATGCCGTCGCTCTCCGCCTTCTTACGCAGGATCGCTTCGCGCGTCTCGAGGTCGGGCGATTGGATATCGGTGAGCAGTCCCCACTCGAAACGCGAGCGCAGCCGGTTCTCAAGCGTCTGGATATCCTTCGGCGGACGATCGCTCGAGATGACGAGTTGACGCTGCGCCTCGTGCAGCGTGTTGAAGGTATGGAAGAACTCTTCTTGCGTCTGCTCTTTGCCCTCGAGAAATTGGATGTCGTCGATCAGGAGCACGTCGACCGTGCGATAGCGATTGCGGAATTCAACGGTCTGATTGTTCTTGATCGCGGTGATGAACTCGTTGGTGAACGTCTCTGACGAGACGTAGACCACGCGCGCACGCGGATCCGATTCGAACGCCTTGTGGCCGATCGCATGCATGAGATGTGTTTTGCCCAGACCGACCGCGCCGTAGATGAAGAGCGGATTGTAGGCGCGGGCCGGCGCGTCGGCGACCGCTTGCGCCGCAGCGTGCGCGAACCGATTGGTCGCGCCGACGACGAATTGTTCAAATGTGTAGCGCGGGTTCAGACCCGTGTGCCGGAACTCGTCGGGGCTGCGAAACGCCGGCGGGGCAGCCGGCAAAATCGCTCCGTTATCCGGGACAGCATCGGGGGGAAGCGTCCGCGGATCCGCTTCCTCGCTGGGACCGTCGATCACAAAGCGGATGCTGATCGGCGCGCCGAGCGTTTCTGCCAAAGCCGCGGAAATGGTGCCCTTGAAGCGGTTTTCGGCCCAATCCTTTGCGAACTGATTCTGCACGCTCAGCGTGATCTCGTCGGTCGACAGCCTCAGCACGCGCATCGGCTTTATCCACGTCTCGAAGATGGGTTTCGTGAACCGCGATTCAAGGCCCACAAGAGTTGTCTGCCAGAGATATTCTTCGTTCGTGATGACCGCGCTTGAGTTCATCGTGACATCCTTCGAAATTCAAATGCGTCCGCAGGCCCGGCCTTGAAACCGGAGAGCCCGCGGTCGGCGCGATTTAATGGCCGCAAACCCTTATTCCTCCAGGGTTTGCGCGATTTACTTATACACATATACACAGCGAAATCACCAAACGTGTGGATAGTCTCCGGCCTGCGGCGATTGATGCCATGCGACGTAAGGCTTTGCCGTCTCTGACGCGCGCCGCGCGAACCGAAAGCGCGCATTTTTGACGAGCCCTGCAGCTGCCCTAAGCGGACTCCGAGCCGCGGCGCAGGCAGTGGCGACGGGCGTTGCGGCTCGCCGGTCAAGTTATCCACAATCTCATCCACAGGTGTGAATAACGCTCCGTCTCGTTCTTGTGAATGGCCGCTAAGTGCCGCAGGTATTGAGTTTGCGGCTCCGCAGACGAATTCTGAATATTGCGGCCCATGCACCGCCTGTCCACCGGGCTGCGGCCGCTCTCGACATTTGCCTCAGGCGCAGACGGTTGGGCTTCGCTTCCGCCTGCACCGCGTCCCACCGCCGCCGCAGGCGCCTTCGCCCGCCGCGCCGTACCATTCTTGACCGTGGCCCCCGGCCGGGCGTAAAATAAGAGACTATCAATCATTCATTCGGCGGTGCCGCCATCGTGGGCGGCACTCATCATGTTCGCGGCCAGAATCCCGCGACACCGCAATACCATTAGGAGCTCCGCCGTCCAGTGAAACGCACTTTTCAACCGCACAACCGGCGCCGCAAGCGCACGCATGGCTTTCGCGAACGCATGTCCACCAAGAACGGGCGCCGCGTCTTGTCGGCGCGACGGCGCAAAGGCCGCAAGCGCCTGACCCCCGACTAGCGATCTCCAAGGTGCCCTCGTTCGACAGCCTCAAGGGCCGCCGTGAGTTCACGCTCGTGATGCGAAAAGGCCGCATCGCGTCGGCGCGCGCTCTGACCGTCTATGCATTTGCGCCGCGAGGTCGCGCACGCGCGACGGTGCCGAAGCTCGGCGTCGTCATCACGAAAAAAGTCGGCAACGCGGTCGTGCGCAACCTGCTCCGCCGCCGGTGCAAGGCGCTGTTCGCAAGTTTTGCGTCGTCGGCCGATCCGCGCTGGTTTCTCGTGCAGTGCAAACCGGAGGCCGCTCGCGTGCCGTTCGCCGCACTGCGCGAACAGCTCATGCCTGCGCTCAAGGCAGCCGCATCGTGATCGCATCGCTGCTCATCGCGCTGCTGCGCGCATATCAACGCATCATCGCACCGCTGCTGCCGCAGGCATGCCGCTTCCATCCTACATGTTCGACGTACGCTGTGGAGGCGATCCGGCGACATGGTGCGCTGCGCGGTCTTGGTCTGACGCTCGCGCGGCTTGGACGCTGTGGGCCGTGGCACGCCGGCGGCCTCGACCCCGTGCCGTGACGCTGAAAGGACACCGGCGACCGAATTGTTCCATCTGATCCCGCTCTTGGCAGTGTTCGCCAATCCGTTCACCGACCTCATCGACCTGCTCGGCACGGGTTTCAACGACGTGCTGCAGTGGATCAACACCGCCGTGACGCACAACTACGGCTGGTCGATGATCGTGCTCGCGTTCGTGGTGAACGTGCTGCTCGTGCCGCTCACGCTTCAACGTTTACGCAACATGCAAGAGATGCAGGCGCTGGCGCCCTACCTCAAGCGGATTCAGACGAAGTACAAGAACGACAAACAGAAGCTCGGCGAAGAGACGATGAAGCTCTATCGCGAGCATGGCGTCAACATGTTCGGCGGCTGCCTGCCGACGCTGTTGCAGATGCCGGTGTTGTTCGGCGTCTACAACGCCATCAACCGCAACAACGACAATTTCCAGCACGCGACATGGTTGTGGATCGGCTCGTCGCTCTCGCATTCGTTCCCGCAGATACTCGCTCAGAATCTGTATCTGCCCGACATGGCGCTGCTGTTGCTGTACGCCGTGTCGATGTATTTTTCGGTGAAACTCACGACGAATGCCGGCATGATGGACGAGCAGCAGCAGCAGATGATGAACACGCAAGCGATGATCATGCCGGTCATCCTGTTCTGGATCGGACGGACGTGGCATTCGGCGTTCATCTTATACTGGCTGGCCTATAACGTGCTGTCCGTCGCGCAGACCGTGCTCTTCATGCGCTGGAATCCATCGCGCATTCCCAAGCCCGTCGAAGAGACGGAAGCCATGAAACTCGGTTACCCGCACGACTGCCCGTCGTGCAGCGAAACGCTGGTTCTCGTCAACAACAACAAATGTCAGAAATGCGGTACCAAGGTGAAGAAGATGCAGCCGAAAGCGACGACTGCCTGACGTTTCCTAAAGTCATTGGAATCGCTCGCCGGCCGGCGCGCGGGGAGAGGGCAAAATGAGCGGATTTGATTCACGGTACGAGGGCGGTCGCGGCGCCGGCCGCTCGGATCGCGGCGAACGCGGCGGCGGATATGGATCGGGCGGATACGGACACGGCGCCGGCCGGCCTGACCGCGGCGGATTCGGTCGCGGTCCCGGTCGCGGCAGCGGCGGGTTCCATCGCCGCCGTGAAGAGTGCCCACAAGATCTGCGCGCGCCCTTCAAAGATGCGCGCGATTTTCTCGCCGGCCTCATCCACACGTTCGGCTTGCCTGCGCGTCTTTCGTACGGCGGCATCGAGCAGGCTCGCGACGGCAGACAGATCGTCATCGACGTGCGCGGAGTCCGAGATCGGCCCGCGCGCGGCTACGATCGCGACGACGAGCGCGACGATGAACTCGGACTGCTCATCGGCAAACGCGGCAACATGCTCGATGCGCTCACCGTCGTCACCAATGCCGTGATGCATCGCGAAGGCGATCGCGACGTCTTCTTCGCAGTGGACGTCGAAGGCTATCGGGCGCGGCGCCGTGCGACGCTCCGAAGCATCGCTCTGCGCGCGGCGGACCGCGTGCTGCAGGAAGGTGTCGAAGTCGAACTCGAGCCGATGCCGCCTTCGGAGCGTCGCATCGTGCACATGGCGCTCGCAGCGCATCGTGACGTGGAGACGGAGAGCACGGGTGCCGGCCTCGACCGGCGCGTCGTGATCTTGGCAAGACGAGCCGGCCGCGCGGAGAGCGCGGGCGACAACCGCAATGGCCGCGACCGCAACGGACGCGACCGCGCTGGCGCAGATCGCGACGGCCGGGAGCGAGCGCCCGCGCGAGGGCGGGGCCGCGGACCGGACATCGATCGAGCGCGCGATACCGATCGCCCGATCGGCGACGACTATCCGCGCGACGACCGCTACGTCGATTGACGGTTTCTCCGACACCATAGCCGCGATCGCGACGCCGCCGGGCGTCGGCGCGGTAGCGATCATCCGCTTGTCGGGACCCGCCGCGCGCGCATATGCCGCGGCGTGCTTTTCTTTCTCTCACGGCGACGCAGACAGATGGCCCGCGGCCCGCATGCGGCGCGGCTTCATCGTCGACCCCGCCTCGGGAGCGCCGCTCGACGACGCGCTCGCTGTCGGCTTTTGGTCACCGCATTCCTATACCGGCGAAGACGTCGTCGAACTGCACGTCCACGGCGGCGCCGGGCTCGCGCAGGCGTGCTTGCAAGCGCTCCTCACGGCGGGTGCGCGGCTTGCAGCACCGGGCGAGTTCACGCGGCGCGCGTTTTGCAACGGGCGCATGGACCTCGCGCAAGCCGAAGCGGTCGCGGATCTCATCAATGCCGAAACGCGTCTCGCGGCACGCGCCGCGACGGCGCGCATGGAGGGCGAGCTCGGTAAGCGGCTGAAGGCGCTTCGCGCCGAGATCCTCGAGCGGCTCGTCGAGATCGAAGCGGCAGTCGACTATCCGGAGGAGGTTCCCGCACCCGATCCGGCCGCGCTCTCACGCTGCATCGTCGCGCAGCAGAGCGCGGTTCGCGAACTGCTCGCCGGAAGCGACACGGGAAAGCTGCTGCGCGACGGCGTCGTCTGCACGATCGCCGGGCCGCCGAACGCCGGCAAATCATCCTTGCTCAATGCGCTCGTGCGGTCGGAACGCGCCATCGTCTCGGCCCAGCCCGGCACGACTCGCGACGTCGTCGAAGAACGCTTCATCGTCGACGGCGTCGTCATCAACGCGCGCGATACCGCAGGTCTGCGCGCGACGGACGACCCGATCGAAGCCGAAGGCGTGCGCCGCGCGCGCGCGGCGATACGCGACGCGGCGCTTTGCATCTGCGTGATCGACGGCTCCGCCCATTTGGACGGCGACGCGCTGGTCGCGCTGGAAGTCACGTCCGCCGTTCCGCGTATCGTGCTCGCGAACAAGTCGGATCTCGGCCGCTCCGGCGCAGACGAGCTCGCGCGGCGGCGACCGGAGATCGAGCGGACAGCCGTCGCGAGCGCGTTTATCGCCGGCAGCGTGCGCGACGCTGCGACGATCGATGCCGTCCGCTCGGCCATCGCAGATCTGAGCTGGGGCGGCGGCCTGATCGACGCGGGCAGATCGCTGGTCGTGAACTCGAGACAGATCGACGCGCTCGCGCGAGCCGGCGAATCGCTCGCGCATGCGCGCGCGACGCTCGATGAACATCGCCCGTTCGATCTGCTCTCAGGCGATCTGCGCATCGCGGCGGCCGCGTATGGCGAGGTCACAGGTGACGATGTGACGGACGAAGTGCTGGACGGTATCTTCGCACGGTTTTGCGTCGGCAAATGATGCCCGCGTCGTAACCGTTTCATCCGCGCGCGAACATGGACGCTGCGGCGGCGCGGCGAAAGCGCGCTTCGTGCAAGATTTCGGAGTGATCGTGATCGGCGGCGGGCATGCGGGCATCGAAGCCGCGCTCGCTTCTGCGCGCATGGGCGTTGAGACGCTGCTCGTGAGCGGCGACAAATCCACCATCGGATTGATGCCGTGCAATCCGTCCATCGGCGGCCCCGCCAAAGGTCAGCTTGCGCGCGAAGTCGACGCGCTCGGCGGCGAAATGGGCCGGTGCATAGACGCGACGTACCTGCACGCGCGCTGGCTGAACGAAAGCCGCGGCCCTGCGGTGCGAGCGCTGCGTGCCCAAGCCGATAAACGCGCGTACGCGCGTCACATGCAGAGCGTCGTCCAAGCGACGCCGTATCTCACGGTCCTCGAAGCTTTGGTCGGGGAGATCTCCTCGTCGGTCGGCGCAGTCTCAGGTGTCGTCCTGCTTGACGGGACAAGGTTGGGATCTAACCAGGTCATCATGGCGGCCGGCACCTTCATGAACGGCAAGATGTTTGCCGGCGAGCGCACGACGCCCGGCGGCCGATTCGGCGAGCGACCGAGCGTGGGGCTCGGCGCGTCGCTGCGCCGGCTCGGCTTTGAAACCGGGCGCCTGAAGACGGGCACGCCGCCGCGCGTGCACAGATCGAGTATCGATTTTTCGCGCACGGTCGCGCAGCCGCCAAGCGAAGTGCCGCTCTGCTTTTCGTATCGATCGAGCCCGCGTTTTCCCGGGCCGCAGCTCGCATGTCACATCACGCAGACGAACGCCGCAACGCACGCGCTCATTCACGCGAATCTGCATCGTTCGCCGATGTACGGTACCGGAGCGATCGTGGGAAAGGGGCCGCGTTACTGCCCTTCGATCGAAGACAAAGTGATGAAATTCGCGCACAACCCGACGCATCAGATCTTCCTCGAACCGGAAGGCTGGGACGTCGACGAGATCTACGTCGGCGGATTCTCGACGTCGCTGCCGGACGAGGTCCAACTCGCGATGCTGCACACGTTGCCGGGGTTGGAATCTGCGCAGATGTTGCGCGCGGGCTATGCCGTCGAGTACGATTTCGTCTCGCCGACCGAGCTCACGTCTTCGCTCGAAACGAAGCGCATCCGCGGCCTCTATCACTGCGGTCAGGTCAACGGCACGTCGGGCTACGAAGAGGCTGCGGCACAGGGCATGGTCGCCGGCATCAATGCGGCGCGCCGCGCACAAGGCCGAGCAGAGATGACGTTGTCGCGATCCTCATCGTACATCGGCACGCTGGTCGACGACCTTGTGACGAAAGGCGCTGCGGAACCGTATCGTATGCTCACATCGCGGGCCGAGCATCGCATGCTCTTGCGGTTCGACAACGCGGACGAACGATTGATGCCGGTCGGTCACGAGATCGGTTTGATCGACGAGAGCACGTACGAGCGATTCGAAATGCGCATGGCGGCGCTGCAGCGCGAACGCCGGCGTTTGAGCGATGAGCGCAGCGACGGGAAGTCGCTCGCGGAGCGACTGCGCTCGCCGGGCGTGACCTACCGCGATGTCAGTCCAGAGGGCGGCCTTGACGACGAGTTGGGTGAGCGGCTCGCAGTAGAACTCAAGTACGAAGGATACATCAGGCGTCAATCGAGTCTCGTGGAGAAGATGGCGCGATCGGAGAACGTGAAGATCCCGCTTGGGTTTGAGTACGCGAATCTCGTGGCGCTTTCCAGAGAAGCGATCGAGAAATTGAGTGACGTGCGGCCGGCGAACATCGGCCAAGCCAGCCGGATTCCCGGCGTCACGCCGGCGGATGTGGCGGTACTTGCCATCTATCTGGAGAGCACGCGGCGGCGTGAACATGCGGAGATCGCAGGCGCGCCTGCGTGAGCGCAGACGCCGCCCCCGGCATGCTGATCGAAGGATTGCAAGCACTCGGCTTGAGCGATGCGTCCGCGATCGCGCAGCGCTTGACGCGCTACGGAGAGATGCTGTTGGCGGCAAATGCTTTGACGAATCTGTCCGGTGCGCATACGATGGCGGACCTCGTCACGCATCATTTCCTCGATAGCATAGCGCCGCTCTCCGGAGCGAAACTTCGCTCGCCCATCGTCGACGCGGGAAGCGGAGCCGGTCTGCCCGGCATCCCGTACGCGCTGGCTCACGAAGAGGCGCGCGTCGTCTTGATCGAACCGCGCAGACTGCGAGCCGCGTTCCTGAGCGAAGCAGTGGTCGGTCTCAACATCGGAGATCGCGTGACGGTGCTGAAGAGCACGTGCGAAGCGGCCGGACGATCGAGTGCCAGTCGCGAGCGTGCGGGAGCGGTTCTCATGCGGGCGATCGCAAAGCCCACGAAAGCACTCGAACTCGGCGCGCCGCTGCTCCAGCTCGGCGGCGATCTCTTCCTTTACCGCGGACGCGAACCTGAGCCAGCAGCGGATGAGCTCGCAGCAGCCGCCGATTGCGGACTGGCGCTGCGCGAGCATAAACGAGTTACTGTCCCGCATTTGGAGGCTGAGCGTCATATCTGGGTGTTCCGCAAGGTGAGAAAGACACCCGAGGGGTACCCACAACCACGAGGAAAATCGCCGCAGCGCCACGTCGGAGAAGAGTAACGTTTCACGTGGAACATCGGCAGACCGACATGGATCGGCTGCTCTCGCGCATATTGGGAAGCGCGGGCCTCTTCGCTGTGGGCGGGCGGGTCCGCGATGAACTGATCGCCGAGCTCGGCGGCCCTCAGGCCGACCACGTCGACTTCGACTACCTAGCAACCGGCATCCCGATGCCGGATCTTCTGAAGGCGCTTGGAGCCGACGGCACCGCAGAACTCGTCGGCGCGTCGTTTGGGGTCGTCAAGTTCGCGACGGACGTAGGCAGGGCGGACATTGCTCTGCCGCGTCGCGAGCGCTCGACTGGAACACATCACCGCGATTTCGACATCGAAGCCGGGCCGTCGATTTCGATCGAAGAGGATCTCGGCCGCCGTGATTTCCGGTTCAACATGCTGGCAAGAAACGTCCGCACCGGCGAGCTGATCGACCCCTACGACGGCGTCGCAGATCTGAAGGCGAAGCGGCTGGATATCGTACGCGATGAGTCGTTCGTGGAGGATCCGTTACGTATCTTGCGTGCCGCACATTTCACGGCTCGGTTCGACCTGACACCGACCGCTCGAGCCGTGAATGCGATGCGCAACGCCGTTTCTCTCATTCCGACGATTGCGCAACAGCGCGTCTCCGAGGAGCTGACCAAACTTCTGGTGCGGGCCGCAAAGCCGAGCATCGGTCTTGAACTGCTGCGAGAGATCGGCGCCCTCGAAATCATCCTTCCTGAACTGATGGAGGGGTGGGGCATGGAGCAGAATGCGTACCATAAGTATACCGTCTATTTCCACAATGTGAAATGTTGCGATGAAAGTCGCCGCACGCTCCCTCTCCGCCTCGCCGGCTTATTCCACGATGTGGGAAAGTCGAGAACGAAGGACGGTCCCCATTTTTATGGCCACGACGTCGTCGGCGAAGCGATGACGCGAACCGCATTGGCGCGCCTGAACTTCCCGAACGATCTCGCGCGCGATGTCGCGCACCTCGTGCGGCATCACATGTATGCGGCCGACGATCAGCTCACCGATGCGGCCATCCGGCGCTTCGTCCGGCGAGTGGGAATCACGCACGTCGAAGCACTGTTCGATTTGCGCGCGGCCGATGTCGAAGCGAGCGGATTTCCAGCTCGCGATCCCGAGGTCGGACGCAGATTCGAAGCGCGCGTGCGGGCGACGATCGAGGCGCGCGCGCCGTTCGGTCTCGCCGATCTGCACATCGACGGCGGCGATGTCATCGAGATCATGCGCGCAGAACGAATCGTCGATGCCGATTTCGACGGCGACAAACGCGTCGGTGAGACGCTCGCCTACTGTCTTGAAAAGGTGCTCGATGATCCAGCGCTCAACGACGGACAGGCGCTGCGCGCGATCGCGCGCGACTTTATCATTTCGAATTGGCGCTCGGGCGCATAGAGCGACGTGAACGAAACCATCGCGCGCGCCGGCCGCATTCTCGCCGTCGCAAATCAAAAAGGCGGAGTCGGAAAGACGACCACCGCGGTCAACGTCAGCGCAGCGCTCGCGCGCCGCGGCCAGCGCGTTTTGCTCGTGGACATCGATCCGCAGGGCAACTCGACGACCGGTCTCGGAATAGAGAAATCGGCGGTCGAAACGTGCATGTACGACGTCTTGCTCAAAGATGCGACTGTGAGCGACGCGCTGCATGCGACGGCTGTCCAAAATCTCACGCTGCTTCCCGCCACGTTGAATCTGGCGGGCGCGGAGCTCGAACTGGTCAGCGCGCTGTCGCGCGAGCGGAGGCTCAAGTCGGCGCTCGAACCGGTCGCCTCGGACTTCGATTACATCTTCATCGACTGCCCGCCGTCGCTTGGTCTGTTGACGCTGAACGCGCTCACCGCGGCCGAGGCGCTCTTGATCCCGATCCAAGCGGAATACTTCGCCCTTGAAGGGCTCGGCCAACTCACGCGCGTCATCGAACTCGTGCGCGCGCACTTGAATCCGACGCTGCGCATACACGGCGTCGTGGTCACGATGTTCGACGGGCGTACGAATCTCGCGAAGCAAGTCGTCGACGAAGTCGAACGCCACTTTCCCGGCTTGGTGTTCGCGACGAGGATTCCGCGCAACATACGGGTCTCCGAAGCTCCATCGTTCGGCGCGCCGATCACGGAGTTCGATCCACGAAGCGCGGGCGCGCTCGCATATGCCGCGCTCGCAGAAGAGGTGCTAGCACGATGACGCAACGGCGTGGTTTGGGCCGAGGGCTTGGCGCATTCTTTCCGGTCGGTCGGCAGGAGACCGCTCAGCCAGGCTTGCTCGATTTGGCGCTCGACGACATCGCGGCAAATCCGAATCAGCCGCGGCGCACGTTCGACGTCGCGGCGCTCAAATCGCTCGCTGATTCGATCCGCGCGAACGGCTTGCTGTCGCCGATCATCGTGCGTCCGGCTGCAGGCTCGCGCGGAAAGTACGAAATCGTCGCCGGCGAGCGGCGCTGGCGCGCGGCGCGACTGGCGGGTCTATCTGAACTGCCGGCGATCGTCCGTGATGTCGCAGACGGCGCGTCGATCGAGCTCGCGCTATTGGAAAATCTGCAGCGCGCGGATCTCAACGCGATCGAAGAAGCGGCCGGCTATCGGCAATTGCTGGACGAACACGGTTTTACCCAGGATGCGCTCGGTCAACGGCTCGGCAAAAATCGCTCCACGATCACAAACGCTCTCCGTTTGCTCTCTCTGCCGGATTCCGTGCAGGCGCTCGTGCGCGACGGCGGCATTTCCGCAGGCCATGCCCGCGCTCTGGCTGCGCTGCCCCCGGAACAAGCGGAAGCGATCGCTCGTCGGATCGCGGCGCAGGGCTTGAGCGTTCGCGACGTGGAGCACCTCGTCGCCGACGCGACGCGCGCGCGATCGGCCGGCAGAAAGTCGGCCGCACCGTCGCCGCTAGGCGCAAGCAGACCACTCTCGCCAGATATGGCCGACGTCGAGAACCGCTTGCGCTTCGCTCTCGCGACGCGCGTGACGTTGAACCTCGGCGCGCGCGGTGGAACCATCATCGTGCACTTCGCAGATGACCGAGAATTGCAACGTATCGTCGATCATCTCGCCCCGCAATCCTGAAAGGGCCTTCTTCTGAAGGGGCCGACGTTTGTCGGCCCGGGCGCTTCTCTGAAGGGGCCGACGCAAGTCGGCCCGAGCACGTCTTCTGAAGGGGCCGACGCGAGTCGGCCCTTCAACAAGAGCGCTAAAGGTCAGACGTTCGGCCGGCGACAAACGGACGCGCATGAGGCGCATCGGGTTTCTCTCACTAGCGGCATCGCTCGCACTTGCAGCGTTCGCGCTTGCAGCGCCCGCGCCTGCAGCGCCCGCGCTTGCGGCGCCCGCGCAGGCCGCGCGCGCGACGGTCGTGCTCGTCTGGTCGGTGTCGGATCCGATGTCGAGTTTCGCTGACGTGCGGCGCATGGACGTCGCGTTACGCGCGCCCTTCGAGATCGGCGCGCTCGTGAGCGCGCTGCACGATCATCCGGGTGCGCGCTTCGCGATCGAAGTCGCTCCGGATTACGTTGCGGCCCTCCGCGCGGCGGCCGTCGATCCGCTCGGCGCAGCCGTGCAAACGCCGGACGCCGAGAGCGGCGAGCACACGCGCGACGTCCTCGGGATTCTGACGCACGTGCCGCTCATGGATGCGGCGACGGCCGCGTCGAACGGCGGCCTCGCCCTCGTCGCGTACGCCGTGCGCGCGCGATGCGACCTCAACGGCAACGCCAATTGCAGGATGCGGCCGAGCGAAATGCAGCGGGCCGCGGCGCTGCACGCAGCCGCGAGCCTTGCGATGATGGGATCGGCCGCGGCTCGAGCGCTGCTCCATGCTCCGCCCGCCGGCGCCGACGCGCTCTCCACAGCTGCAGGCACGCTGCTCGCGCAAGCGGCCCGGCAGAGCGCCGCGCAGTTCGAAGCCGCGCTGAAAAGCGGCGCGCTTGAGGCCGTCGCCACGCCGGACGGCGATCCGATACTTCCGCTCCTCATCGATTCGGGTGGAAAATCTGCATCCGACCCGACGGCGATACCGCTCGACGCGAGCGCCGACGCGGTGATGCTCATCGCAAACGCGCTCGCGACGGCGGCGACGTTGAACAAAGACGCGCGCGCCGGTCTGTCATCGCCCTTCGGCGCCTACGATGACGCGGCCGCGCAGGCCATCGGCACCGCAGGCGCTCGGTTCGCGATTTTCTCCAGCCGCGTGGTGCGCGCGTCGCAGGCCGGCGGCTCCGTCGCAGCGCTCGGGGCCGCAAATGCGGCGCCGTATCAGCTCTACGATCTGCAGACGTCGAAGAGCACGCACACGCCGGTGCTCTTCTGGGATGACGCGTCATCGCAAGCCCTTGAGTCGATCGCGCCATCGTCGCCGCCCGAAGCGTTTGCAAACCGGCTCGCCGCATTGGCGCAGAACGCTGCCATCGCGGCGCCTGGAGTTCCGGCGATGATCGCATTGCGCGTTCGATTGGACCAGCTGTGGGCGCAACGCGCGGACGCGCCGGCCGTCATCAGCGACGTCGCGCGAACGTTGGGCGCGCGAGACGCGAGCGCAACGCCGAGCGAGTACGTCGAAGCGCATCAAAGAGCGGTGCCGGTCTATGGTTTTCCGTCGGGTTCGTCGCTGGGCACACTTGATGCGTTTGACGGAACGCCGAATCAGCAAGCGCTCTGGTCCGCGCTCGCAGCCGCGCGCTTCGCGGCGAGCGGCGGCGGGATCGTGACGAGCACGACCGCTCGATCGCTCATCCTGCGCGCCGAGGCCGGCACGTGGTATCGCGTGCCGGAGCTGCCGCTCCCGCCCGACGAGGTCCGATCGGAGATAGACCGCTTCCGATCGCTGCTTGCCGGCGTCTACAGAGCAGCCGGAAAGACGCCGCCTGCGACGATCGCGCCGCAGCGGACCCCGGCGCCGAGCCCAGCGCCGGCAAGCGCAGTTCCTCACTCGAGTCCGGCGCCGGCCAGCGCCGCTCCTAACGCGAGTCCGGCTCCCGTAAGTGCGACACCCAAGCCCAGCCCAAGTTATCCACAGGGCCTGTGAGTATGTGGAGAACAGGCGTTTGATGCGTCCCGGCAGGCACGAAGGCTGGGTGTGAGCCGGGCGATTCCGCTGGTCTGCAGCATCGGTAGCTCGGACCCGACCGGCGGGGCCGGCATCGGCCTGGATATCGCGCTCAACGCCTTGCTTGGGGTGCGATCGGCCATCGTCGTCACCGGAGTGACCGCTCAGAACAGCCGGGGGGTGAGTCTCGTCGCACCCTTGGATGCGAAAGCGATCCGAGCGCAACTCGGGTCGGTCTGGTCGGAGGCACGACCGGATGCGATCCGTATCGGACTCATGCCGGGCGTCCCCGCGATTCGTGCGGTGCGAACATTTTTCAAGACGCGGGCTAACGCGCTTCCGCCCATCATTCTCGATCCGGTGCTCGCGAGCACGAGCGGCCGGCGGTTCGCGGAGGCCAAAGACATCGCCGAACTGACGAAGATCTTCAAATACGCAGAACTCGTCACGCCGAACGCCGACGAAGCGGCCGTGCTTGCGGACATGCCAGTACGTTCCGTCGAAGACGCTGCTGACGCCGCGCAGCGCATCGCGCGGCGCGCGGGTTGCGCCGTGCTCGTAAAAGGCGGCCATCTCGGCGGCGGCACATGTTTCGACGTTCTCGCAGATCGGCGCGGTGTCGTTTACATCGGCGCCAAGCGGCTGCGCACAACGATGCGCGGCACTGGATGCGTGCTTGCCGCCGCCATCGCGGCGTATCGCGCGCACGGCCTCCCGCTGCTCGACGCGATCGAGCGCGCGCGCGATATCATCGCGCACGCGATGCGCCACGCGACGCCGCTCGGAAGAGGGCGGCCGCTGTTCAATCCGGCGGGGAGCGCAAGCACAAGACGCCAACGGATGAGTGAAGCGCGCCTCTTATTCGGCGACAAGGAGTGATGGACCGGTGACTGATGCCTCGAGCGCTGCCAAGCCCTCTGCGACCGCGCGAAAGCGCATCATGGCAGGCATGCGTCCGACCGGAACCCTGCACGTCGGTCATCTGCTCGGGGCGCTGAGGAATTTTGTCGACCTCTCGCAGCGCCACGATTGTTATTTCGAAGTTGCGGATCTGCACGCGCTCACGACGAAGTTCGAACGCAGCGGCGAGATAGCCGCCGACACCCGCACGATGGTCATGGGGTGGATCGCAGCCGGCCTCGATCCCGCGAACTGCACGATCTACGTCCAATCGCGCATCCCCGAGATTTCGGAGCTCTATACGCTGCTGTCGATGGTCGTGCCCGTCTCATGGCTCGAGCGCGTGCCCACTTATAAGGATCAGATCGGAGCGCTAGGGTCCGAGATCGCGACGCACGGCTTTCTCGGCTACCCCGTGCTGCAGACCGTGGACATCGCCATCATGAAGGGCCAGGGCGTGCCCGTCGGACAGGATCAGCTGCCGCATCTCGAACTCAGCCGCGAGATCGTCCGCCGCTTCAACCATCACTACGGCGCGGTGCTGATCGAACCGGAAGCGATACTGTCCGAGACGCCGTACGTGCCGGGCACCGACGGCCGCAAGATGAGCAAATCGTATGACAACGGCCTCATGCTCGCGGAAACGGCCGAACAGACGGTGGCGCGCGTCAAGACGATGTACACCGATCCGACGAAGGTCCACAAAACCGATCCCGGCCATCCGGAGACATGTCCGGTCTTTTTCTTCCAGTCGGCATTCAATCCGTCGATGGCGCCCGACATCGCGCGCCGCTGCCGCGCGGGCGAGATCGGTTGCGTCGAGGACAAAGCGGACATGGCGCGCCACTTGAACGCCGCGCTCGCGCCGCTGCGCGAACGTCTGCGCGAAATCGAGGCCAAGCCGCAGTACGTCGACGAGGTTCTCTCAGACGGCACCAAAAAAGCGCGCGCGACCGCGCAGGCGACGTTGGCGCAAGTCAAAGCAGCGATGGGGCTCCCGGCTTAGGACAGGGCGTCGCGGTCAGCGCTTGTAGGCGGCCACCACGCGCGTGATGCGCGCGAGCGCCTCGCGCAGGTTTTCTTCCGAATTGGCGTACGACAGCCGGATGAAGCCTTTGCCGTTCGGGCCGAACGTGGATCCGCCGAGCACCGCGACGTTGCCCTCTTCTAAGATGTGATTGGCGAGCTTGACGTCGTCCGTCTCGATCTTCGAGAAGTTCGGAAACACATAGAAGGCGCCGCCAGGCATCTCACACGTGACGCCGGGAATCTTTCGCAGTCCCTCGACGAGCAGCGCGCGGCGGCGCAAAAATTCGTCGCGCATCGCTTGCACCGGGCGGTCGTCGCCGGTAAGGGCCGCAATGCCGGCGTCCTGCACGAACGTCGCAGTGCACGAGACCGTGTTGAGCATCAGCGCGCCCACCGCATCGGCGATATATCGCGGGTACACGCCGAAGCCGAGGCGCCATCCGGTCATGGCCCACGCCTTCGAGAATCCGTCGATCAGGATCGTCTGGTCGGGCAAACCGCTCAGCCCGAAGTACGATGCGAACTCGGCGTCGTAGGAATGACGGTTGTAGATCTCGTCCGTCATGACGAGGATGTTGTGCCGGCGCGCGATGTCAGCGATCGCTGCGATGTCGGCCGGAGTGAGAATGCCGCCGGTGGGATTGTGCGGCGAATTCACGACGAGCATCTTCGTCTTCGGCGTGACCGCTCGTTCCAGATCGGCCGGGTCGAGCCGGAATCCGCGCCGTTCTTGCAGCGGCACCGAGACCGGAACCGCGCCGACGTACGTCACGATCGAACGATACGCGGGATACGCGGGATCGGGGATCACGACTTCATCGCCGCGATTGAGCAACGCGAGCAAAGTCATGGCGATGACCGGTTTGCCGCCCGGCCCGACCACGACCTGATCGCGGGTGACCGGAACGCCGCGCGTGCGCGTGACGTGAGCAGCGATCGCGTCTCGCAGCTCGGCGATTCCCGTGGACGGCGTGTAATGCGTGCGGTTATGGCGGATGGCGGCTATGCCCGCTTCCTTCACGTGCTCCGGCGTGTCGAAATCCGGTTCGCCGACCTCGAGGTGAATGATACTGCGACCCTGGGCCTCGAGCGCTCGTGCTTTGGCGAGCATCACGAACGCGCTCTCGGTGCCGAGCTGACTCATTGTTTCCGCTAACGCGAATCTAGGCGCAGTCTGCATCACTCATTCCACCTTATTGTAGTAGGGCGACCATCGGTCGCCCAATCTTGCTCGAATTTCGCGGGGCGCTTTGCGGCCCCCTTGGCATTTATCTCCCGAGTGCGATGCACGCCACACCTGCTGCGGCGCACACAAGACCGATGCTCTGGGCCGGAGTGAACCGTTCGTGGAGCAGGGCGCGCGCGAGCACGACGGTGCTTGCCGGATACAAAGACGCGAGCACCGCGACGATCGAAAGATAGCCGAATCGCGTCGCCTCTAAGTACATCGCGTTCGCCGCCATATCGATGGCGCCCGCCGCAATGATGAGCCGGAGCGAGCCGGGCACCGGCCGCAGCGAATGCTGAAAGACGAGTGCGGCGCCGGCACAGATCAGCGCGGAGACGAGTCGTGAAGGGACGAGCGGCCAAAGGCCCGAGACCGGATTCGTATGCGCGATGAGGATATAGAAGCCCCCGATCGCGAGACCGGAGATGAGCGCATCGATCACGCCCGGCTCGCGCCACCACGGGCTGCCTGCATCGCGCGCCGGCACGTTTGCGTCTTGCTCGCTCGGGGCGGCGGTGACGAGCGCGATCGCGACGAGCGCGACCGCGACGCCTGCGAGCGCAAGCAGTGACGGACGTTCACCCGTCGCAAGTCCATACGCAAGCGGCGCGATCGCCGCCACGACCGCTGTCACGGGCGACACCACGCTCATGCGCCCGCGCGAAAGACCGCGATAGAGAAACGCGATGCCGCACGAACCCGTGACGCCGGCGAGCGCCCCGAACACCCAGTCGCTGAGAGCTACGGTCGCCGCCGGCAAGAACAAGAGGAGCACGAGCAGCAGCGCGAGTCCGACGACCTGTGAGAGGACGACGACTGCGAGCACGCGTGCGCGCCTGCTCGCGATGCCGCCCAAGTAGTCGGATGCGCCATACGCAAATGCGGAGAGCAGCGCAAGTATGATGCCCACGTCAGCCCGTTGTACGCTCCCGCTTCGGAGCCTTCCGGCGATTCGGGTCCAGCATGGAAACCGCAGTCGCTTCGTATAATCCCATCACTATGAAGATTCGCACTTTCATTTCCACGCTTGGCCTCATCATCGCATGTTCAGCAGCCGCGGCCGCAGCCGGTGATTCGACGATCACGCCGCCGGCCGTCGATCCGCAGATCGCCGCGTTCGTATCGCAGGTGAGCGCCGACCGCTTGCGGACGAACGACACGACGCTCGTCAATTTCTCCACTCGTAACGACTTCTCGGAGACCACCTCCACGGCGACGAGCGGCGTCTTCGCAGCACGCGACTGGATCCGTTCGCAGTTCGAAGCGAGCGCGCAAGCAAGCGGCGGACGGATGACGGTGCGCCTTGACACGTACCTCCAACCCAAGACTCCGCGCACGCCGCGCGCTGTCACGGAATCCAGCGTCGTCGCCACGCTGCGCGGCGACGCGCCTGGCCCGCTGTACGTGCTGTCGAGTCATTTCGACGATTGCAACGGCGACTGCACGAACGGCACGCGCGTCGCACCGGGCGCGGACGACAACGGGTCGGCGACGTCAGAAGTGCTCGAAGCGGCGCGGATCCTCGCGCCTCATCATTTCCGCGGCACGATCGTCTTCGTCTGCTTCGACGGAGAAGAGCTCGGATTGTGGGGCTCGCAGCATTACGCCGACGAGCTGAAGGCCGCCGGCACGGCGGTGGAAGCGGACCTGAACAGCGACATCATCGGAAACAGCACCGGCGGCAACGGCGTGCACGAGCCTAACGTGATCCGCGTGTTCAGCGAAGCGCTTCCGGCGGGAGCGGTCGACGATCGCGTGAATCTGGTGGGTTCCGAAAACGACTCGCCCTCGCGCGAACTCGCACGATTTGTGGGCGCGGTCATTCCCCAGTATATTCCCGACTTCACCGTGCGGCAGATCTGGCGCGCCGATCGCTTCTTGCGGGGCGGCGATCAAGAATCGTTCCAAGCCGATGGTTTTCCCGCGATCAGATTCGTCGAGCCGAACGAGAACTTCACGCATCAGCATCAAGACGTCCGCGTGCAAGACGGTGTGCAGTACGGCGACCTTCCGCAGTTCATGGATTTCGACTATCTGGCGCAGACGACGCGCGCGAACATCGCGGCTCTCGCGGCGCTCGCGATGGCGCCGCCGCGCCCCGCCGGGGCTCAGCTCGTCGCCGCGCACCTCGGTTACGACACGACGCTGCGGTGGTCTGCCGTCTCGGGCGCCGCGAGCTACGAGATCGTCTGGCGCGCCACGAATGCCGCCGACTGGCAGTTCAGCAAAGATGTCGGCGACGTGACGAGTGCGACCGTTCCGTATAGCAAGGACGACTATATCTTTGGCGTTCGCGCCGTCGATGACGCCGGCCACGCCAGCGTCGCGAGCTACCCGACCGCCGTCCGCGAATGATGTAGGGCGCGCTTTTACAGCGCGCCGGCGGACCATAAAGGTCCGCCCTACATCGGGCCGGCGGACCATAAAGGTCCGCCCTACATCGGGCCGACGGACCATAAAGGTCCGCCCTACATCGGGCCGGCGGACCATAAAGGTCCGCCCTACATCGGGCCGGCGGACCATAAAGGTCCGCCCTACATCGGGCCGGCGGCAGATCAGTCGCGGATGCCTGTACCGTTCGGGCCGGCCGGGCGGATGTGGAAATATGCTTCGATGATCGCTTGCGCGACGGGCGCCGCGTTCACCGCGCCGAAGCCGCCGGTCCGATCCATGAAGACGACGACCGCGATCTTCGGATTATCGTAGGGCGCATAGCAGACGAACCACGTGTGGTTGTAGCCTTGCGGATTGTCGATCGTCGGTGAATTCTCGGCCGTGCCCGTTTTGCCGGCGTAGTGAAAGCCCGGGATGAAGACGTTATGAGCCGTGCCGTAGGGGTCTTCGATCGCACCGAGCATGCCGGCACGGACGATGGCCAGATCGTCCTCCGGAACCGGAACAGTTCCCTGAAATTGCGGTCCGAACGTCTTGACGATTTTGCCGCGCATGTTGCGCACATCTGCGACGAGATAGGGCGCGTAGAGGCGGCCGCCGTTTGCGACCGCCGCCGCCACTCGCAGCATTTGGATCGGCGACGCTTCGACATAGCCTTGACCGATCGCCATATTCACCGTATCGCCGCCGTACCACTCATCGCCGACGACTTTCTTCTTCCACGCCGGTGTCGGCAACGTGCCGGACGTCTCGCCCGGCAGGTCGATACCGGTCTTTAGCCCGATGCCGAACGCCGACGCGTAGTGGTCGAGCCGATCGATGCCAAGTTCGTGGCCTACTTGATAGAAGAAGACGTCGCACGAGACGGAGATCGCGCGTTGCACGGTCAGCGAACCGTGGCCGCCCGCAAGGTCGTCGTTGAAGATATAGCCGTTCAGGTCAAAAGCGCCGCCGCAGTACTTCGTGTCGGAAGCGCTCATCAAGCCCGAGGCGAGAATGGCGGAGCCGCTGATCATCTTGAAGGTCGAGCCGGTGGGATACTTGCCCGCGATCGCGCGATTGAAGAGCGGATTGAGCGGGTCGGCGAGATAGCCCGCGTAACGTTTCTCGCTGATGCCCGTTGCGAAATCGTTTGGATCGACGTTCGGCTGGCTGACGAGTGCCAGGACCGCGCCGGTGTTCGGATCTTCCACGATTGCGGCGCCCGCGACGGCGTGACCCGTGCGCTTAGAGACGATCCGCGATTGCTCGGCGACGGCTGTCTCGGCGGCGCGCTGCAAGCGCCAGTCGACGGTGAGGTCGAGACTATCGCCTGGAATCGGCGCGAACGGGAAGCCGTTCGCCACGAATCGACCGGCTGAATTGACTTTGATCTGCTGGCCGCCGCGCACGCCGAGCAGCAAGCGGTCGTACTGATATTCCAGGCCGTCTTTGCCGACGACGTCGTTCGGCCCGTATCCAGCTGCTCGACGAGCCGCATATTCGGTAGCGGTGATCTGGCCGACTTCGCCGAGGATATGCGAACCGATCGTTCCGTATGGGTAGTCGCGCACCGGAACGAGTTCGACAGCCGTACCCGGCAAGTGATCCGCTTGCTCGGCGAATCGGCTCACGACCGGCGAACTCAGGTCGTCGGCCACCGTGATCGGTCCGAGCGGAATCGCATTGGCCAGATCGTCGAAGGTGGCGTACGCTACACCGTTTTGATGAAGGAGCCGCTTCCAGATATCGGCGGACGGAACACCGATGATGCGGCCGAGTTCATCGATCTCGGCCGACGGATCGGCGAGCTGCATGGGCACGATCTGGATGACGAATGACGGTCGATTCCTTGCGATGACGGTGCCGCGCCGGTCGTAGATCACGCCGCGCGGCGCGGCGACGGGAATCGTGCGATATTGATTGAGGTCGGCGAGGTGCGAGTAATGCGCGCCGTCGCGCAGTTGAACGCCTGCGAGCCGCACGACGAGCGTCACAAACACGAGCGCTATACCGACCGCGAACGCGACGATACGCGCTCGGCGGGTCGCCGGCGTTTCCGGCGCGCCCATGCGCTGACGTTGCGCCACGACCGTCACGCGCGGATCCAGCCGCGGCTGCGGCCGAAGCGGATGAACGTGAGCGCAATCGCCGCAACCGTGCAATCCACGACGATCGCCCAGACGGCCGTGTGGGAATCGCGAGCGAAGGCACCGCGTTCACCGAACGCGATCGCGAGCGTCGCCCAGGACACGAAGGCGCACAACGCCGCCGCTGCGGCAACCGCCGCGATGAAAACCGGAAAGGAGTCCCAGAAGAATCGGTTGGCGAGCAGACCCGCGCCAAATCCGGCCAGCGTGAAACCGAGCACGTTGACGCCGCCGCCGCCAAGCGCGTCGGCGATCAATCCGGCGAGCAACCCGAGCCAGCCGCCGGTGACGACTCCGCAGCGAAGTCCCGTCCACACGACGAGCACGATGAGCAGCGAGATGTGCGCCCCGCGAAATTCGACGCTGCTCAAGACGGTGGATTGGACGATGCTTGCGGCGATCGCGAGTAAGGCCAGAAGGCCGAAGCGCGGGGGCACAGAGATCTCCGCGTCGACACGCGGTCGCCGCGGTGTGCCCGATCCGATCCGCAGCCGTTCATCCGCGCGCGCAGGATCGAGCGTGCTCATCGCGCGACCAGCACGAGCACGCGGTCGAGCGATTCGAACTTCACGGCCGGGTCGAGGACGGCGACTTGGTAGAGCGCGTTGTCCTTACGGTCGATCTCGCTCACCGTGCCGATCGGAATTCCAGCCGGATAGATCTCGCCTAAGCCCGTCACGACGACATCGCCTGCGGCCATGCGGACGTCCTGTCCGATGTATTTCATCCGCGCGTGCAGCCAAGTACCTGTGACGATGCCCCACGCGTGCGAACGTTGCAGATACGCGGGCACCGCGCTCGTCGGATCGACGATCAGCAGGACGTGCGCGGACGATCGCCCGACGTCGACGACGTGTCCGATCAACCCGTCGCCGTTCAGCACGACATCGTTGAGCGCGATTCCCTCACTTGACCCGCGATCGATCGTGAGCTCGCGCCGAGCGGCTTCCGGCGCGTAGCCGACGACGTCGGCTTCGATCGTGCGGCCTGGAACGGCCGCGCGGACGGCCAGCATGCGCAATAATTCTCGGTTTTCGACGGCGTGCTCTTTGAGGCGCTCGTCGGCCGCCGCGAGCGCGCGCGCTTTGGCTGCGAGCGCGGCATCTTGCTCGCCGATGACGCGAGCATGCGTGGCGACGTATGCCTCGGTCGCGATGACGCGGCCGGTCATCATCAGCGCGCTTTGTATCGGAGCGACGACGGTACCCGCGACTTGATCGGCGAACGATTGGCGGCCGCGGCGCGCGGCGTCGATCTCGATCAGCATGACGACGGACGCGACGATGATCAGCGCGAGGAAAACGAGGAGCTTTCTTTCATCCCAGAACGAAGGAATCGCCACCACCTGCCGATCAGCGAGACGGACGCCGGAAACAACGTATCGAACAAAACGCGATCGCGCAGGATCTCGCCCGTGCCGAGCGCCACGCACGAGAGCGGCCGGTCTGCCGTACGAACCGGCAACCGCAGAACGAGGCCCAACGTTTCCGCCAGCCCCGCGATCTGCGAGCCGCCGCCCGCCAGAACGAATCCGCGCTCCGAAAGATCGCGCACGAGTTCCGGGGGCGTCCGCTCGACGACGGCGCGGATCGCGTCCACGATCTCACCGAGCGGCTCGGCGATCGCCGCGCCGATTTCTTCCTCGCGTACCTCGAGCGTTCCCGGCCGCCGTTCGCGCAAGAACTGTCCGATCACGGCTATCGGCTTGCGTCCAAGCGGCCGCCCGTAATAACCGAGAGAGATCTTCAACTGCTCGGCCGTCCGTTCGCCGATCAAGAAGCCGCGCGACGAGCGCAAGCGTGCGCTGATCGCTTCGTCAAGCTTATCCCCGCCGAGCTTGATGGAAGAGCCGACGACGATGCCGCCCAACGCGATGACCGCGATCTCCGTGGTGCCGCCGCCGATGTCCGCGATGCCGCATGCATTGGGCTCGATCACCGGGAGGCCCGCACCGACCGCGGCCGCCATCGCCTGCTCGACGAAATAGACGCGGCCCGCTCCGGCGCCGAGCGCCGCTTGGGTGACGGCTTTCTTCTCGACGACGGTCGCCGATCCGGGAACGCCGATCATGACGCGCGGCGGGATCAGCGGCCGTCCGCGCAGCGCGCGCTCGAGCAAGCGTTTGACGAGCGCCTCCGTGTAGGTGAAATTCGAGACGACGCCGTTGCGCATCGGACGGACAACCGTGATATTGCGCGGAGTGCGGCCGAGCATCTGACGCGCGCCCTCGCCGACCGTGATGATCTCGCCGGTGTCGGTGTCGACCGCGACCATGCTCGGCTCCGAAAATCGTATGCCCTCGCCGCGCACGAACACAGGCGTATTCGCCGTGCCGAGATCCACGCCGACCTCGGGGGCGAAGCGCGCATATAACCGATCGAAGAGTCCGCTCATCCGTCCTTACGCAACTTCAAAACCGAGATCGGCGAACACGAGACCGAGCCGCGCGAGCGGCAGCCCCATGACCGCGTAGAAATCCCCGTTGACCGATGCGACGTTGAGCGCGCCTTGGCCTTGGATGCCGTATGCGCCGGCCTTGTCCATCGGCTCGCCGCTGTCGACGTACGAACGGATGCGCGCTGCCGAGAGCGGAAGGAACCGGACGCTCGTGGATTCGACGCCGCTGCTCTGCCGCATCCGCGCTCGATCGATGACGGCGAAGCCCGTATGCACTCGGTGTTCCCGGCCTGATAGAAGCTCGAGCATGCGGCGCGCGTCGGCCGCATCGCGCGGCTTTCCCAGCGCGACGCCGCCGACATCTACAACAGTATCCGCAGCGATGAGCACCGGCGGTCCGTGGGACTCCGCTGCCGCGGCTTTGCCTTCGGCATGGAATTGCGCGAGCGCCGCCGGAGTCATGCCCGGGGCGAGGGTGTTGTCTTCGTCGTAGGAACTGCGCACGACCGTGACCGCTAGCCCGAGGCCGCGCAGCAGCTCGAGACGGCGGGGCGATGCGGACGCGAGCGTGACCGCGGTCAGTCGTTCAGACACGAACGCCGCTCAATAGTACGTCACGCCGCGATCGCGGATAAAGCCGGCTTCGTGCCGCCCGCGCGGATCGTGATGCGTCCAATGGATGACGGGACCGGATGGATCGATGGCGAGCTCGCCTCTAACGGTCACGTCGTCGCCGGCGCGAACCGCCGCCGCGCGTGCGATGGAGATGTTGTCGGCGACCAGGACGTCTTGTTCGTCGCCGCCTGATATAACGGCGACCACGAATCGTTCGTGAGCACCGCTCTCGCTATCGCTCGTCGACAGCACGCGCAGTATTCTGCCTTCGACGGTCACTTCGGAGCCCGACCGGCCATGCGCGATCGCGTCCAGCGCGCCGGCGTTGTCCGCATCTGCGCCCCGCGCGCAACCAAACACCGCGAGCGCGGCGATCACGGCGAGCGGTGTGCTGCGAGTCACGACGATGCGCGCTGCGCGTCGCACTGCGAGTGCTTTCTCGACCACACGTTCGGAATTGTGGGGAACCATCGGTCCTACTATAATGGCAGACGTGCCACCCGATACACCGTCGTCAGATTCGTGGCCGCGCAAATATAGGCTACGCATCGCCGGTCAATGCCGGATCCTGATGCTTGGCTGGTTTGGCGCGTCCGCGTCGCGCAAGCGAACCCGACCGATTGCGACGGGGCGATTCGCATTCCCCGCCTTCGGCGCGAACTGAACTCCGCCATCTGAAGGGGCCGACGTCAGTCGGCCCGCTCCGTTCGATCTGCTCACTATCGATATAACCCGCGCTCACTAATATATTGCGCGACCGGTTCCACGACGAAGTCCGCGATTGATTCACCCGCCTTGACGCGCGCGCGAATCTCGCTTGCTTCGATGTCGGGCACGACCACATCGAGCCGTTCGAAGCGCGTTTGCAGGTCCGGAGGCAGATGCGCGATGACCGCCAGCACGTCCGGCCAATCGCTGCCGCGCCGCGGCACGACGTAAAATCGTTCGACTGCGCGCGCGACTTCGTCAAGCCGTCGCCAGACGCTGCGCGCAAGCGAATCGGCGCCGGCGATGAAGTTCAGCGCGTCGGCCGGGTTTGCGGCATGGACGAGGGCCAATGTATCGGCCGTAAAGACCGGGCCTTGTTGTTCGAGTGCGGTCGCATCGAACTGGATGCGGTCATCCTCACCGGCCAATGCGAGCCGCAGCATCGCTGCTCGATCCGCCGCGGATGCGTGCGTCGAGCGATGTGCAGGCGTGCCGACCGGAAGCACGAGCACGCGATCGAGTTGCGCCCGAAGAAGCGCGCCGCGCGCAATCGCCGTGTGCCCGAGATGCACCGGATCGAACGTGCCGCCGAAGACGCCGCTGCGCACGCGACGAGTCGCCCCGCCTAGGATAGTGTGTACTCGATCGAGCCGACGCGCACCGCATCGCCAGGCTGCGCCCCCAGCTTTTCGAGCTTGCGCTGTGCGCCGCAACGTTGTAAGACCCGTTCGAAATACGCGCGGCCATCTTCGGAGTCGAATTCGGTCATCGCGGCCAACCGCTCGATCTTCGCGCCGACGATCCGGTAGCCGCCATTCTCCTTATGCACTTCGACGCGCGAACTTGGTGTTTTCGGTTTGGGGTGGAGCGTGGCGGCATCGGCGACGTCGGCCGGCTCAGCCGCGCCGCGCGCGGCGACGATCGCCGCGTATGCAGTACCCATGAGTTCACGCACGCCGAGTCCGGTCGCGGCCGAGATGCCAAAGACGCGCGCCCCGCTCGCGCGTCGCACCGCTTCGAGCGTCGCCGCCGCATCGGGGAGATCTTGTTTTGACACGGCTACGATGCGGGGCTTGCTCGCAAGCAGCGGGCTCCACGCCGCGAGTTCCCGCTCGATCATCTCCATCTGCGCGAGCGCTTCGTCCGGCGCCAATCCGCCGTCCACGAGATGGATGAGCACCCGCGTGCGCTCGACATGTCGCAAGAACTTGTCGCCCAGCCCGGCTCCGTGGCTCGCCCCCTCGATCAAGCCTGGGACGTCGACGAGCACGAAATGTGCGTCGACGTCGATCTGCACGACGCCGAGTTGCGGTTCGAGCGTGGTGAACGGATAATCGGCTATCTTCGGACGCGCAGCGGAGACCGATGCCAGCAGCGTCGATTTTCCGGCGTTCGGCGCGCCGACGATGCCCGCATCCGCGAGAAGTTTTAACTGCAGGTCGAGCTCGTGTTCTTCGCCGGGCTCGCCCTTTTGCGCAAAGCGCGGCGCCTGGCGCGTCGGCGTGGCGAAATGCTGATTGCCGAGACCGCCGCGGCCGCCGCGCGCGACGAGTTCTTTTGAGCCCGGATCGCTCAAGTCTGCGACGAGCCGGCCGTCACGATAGACGAGCGTGCCGCACGGTACCTTGATGATGACGTCCGCGCCGTCTTTGCCGTGACAGTTGTCGCCGCCGCCGTGCTCGCCATGCGATGCTTTGAAAGAGCGCTTATGACGGAAATCGATCAGCGTCGTGCGTTGCGCGTCGGCTTCCACGTAGACCGATCCGCCGCGGCCGCCGTCTCCGCCATTGGGTCCGCCGCGCGGCACGAATTTCTCGCGCCGAAACGAGACGAGCCCGTTGCCGCCGTCGCCCGCGCGCACGGCGATATGCGCTTCATCTACGAACATCGGCTATCGACCGTGCGTCGAATGGCAGCGGAGAAACACAGAGGCCCGCAACGTCGTGCGGGCCGAGCGGTGGAGGCACGAACTGCGTTGCGCCGGTCAAGCCTCGGCAGAGACTGCCACGACCTGCTGGTCGCGGCCGCGGCGCACGAATTTGACGACGCCGGCCGTCAGGGCGAACAGCGTGTTGTCTTTTCCCATGCCGACATTTTCGCCCGGATAGAAACGCGTGCCGCGCTGACGCAGGATGATGTTGCCGGCGCCGACTTTTTCGCCGCCGAACTTCTTGACGCCGAGCCGCTGGGAATTCGAGTCGCGGCCGTTGCGCGACGATCCCAGGCCCTTCTTGTGGGCAAAACGCTGAAGGTTAATGTAGAAAGACACTTCGTGTGGTTCTCCAGTTTAGAATTCGGGACAGCGGCAAGGGCGCCGCATCGATACAAACGCCCCGGTAGTATATCAAACGCGCGCTCGCGGGTCAAACCACCCCTTGTTGAGCCAAATAAACCCTTCACGAACACACCAGTCGGACTACACAAGAAACTCTTAGTTGGCCCGGTAATGCTTCTGCGGCGATGCTTCGGGCCGGGAGCCGATGTGAAACCCGTTGATTTGATACCAAGCCTGCTCGATCGTTTTCCAGCCTTTCGAGTTCGTTGGCGGAACTATCAAGAGCTTTGGGAAGGCGACGATTCTCCACGGACCTTTCTTGACGCCGCGCAATTTTCAAGTTTCGTGATCGAACGTATCGTGTGTGGCGACAACGCGACGGTGCAGAACTCGTTTGATTACTTAGAGTCGATGTTGAACGAAACCTCATCAGATTCTGATCTTGCGGGGCTCATCATAGTCGGAATCCTGGAAGGCATTTACTTGCAGATGTCGTCGAGGATTGACGAAGGCAATCTGTGCGAGCAGTACATGGGACCGAAAACCATTGCGGGATGGAAGTACCTCGAGCGAACTTGGGCCGGCAAGAAATCCCTCGCCGACGTAATCGAGGGGGAGATCCGTCCAGACGATGGCTAGATTCGTCCACCTTGGAAGGTTATGGGCCGGTTTCCAAGCTCTTATCGCTTATCCCGTAAAACCGGCCCCGGCCGTTGCCGCCGCCCCGATTGCTTCTATTTAGTGACGGCGGATCAAACCTCGCAGCGACGACCTATCCACCATCGGGAGCCGCGCCCCGTTTTCCCCGAATGGTCTCGCCACGATGCGATACTCAAACGCGACGGTCGAGCGGCCGCCGCGATTTTCGCGTACCGTAAAGCCGGCGTTCGTTTTCTGCGTGATATACAGGCCGTTCGTATCCCCTTCCGGCGTGACGAATACAAGGTAACTGGCGCGCTGATCGATGACGTTTGCGAAGTCCGAGCTCAAGGCGACGCGCGATTGTCCGTTGACCAATTGGGCTTCGCCATAATCCTCGACTGATGGAACGCTCGCGGTAGGAACGTAGCGTGTCACGCTGCGGCCAGATCCGCCTTTGATAGGAGCGCAGCCCGCGACGCACGTTCCGTTCTGGTAGTAGTCACCGCCGATATCCACGCTTCCATTTGCCGTGAATCCACCGCGCGTATTGACGTTGCCGATAAAGTCGACGTACATCACCGATTGCGATCCGGTGCACGGGTTATCGCTCGGGTTGCTGCACGCCGCGAGCAGATAGACATCGTGTGTGGAACCCACGAGACTCAGCGTCGGATCATCAAGAGTGGATTCGGTATTGCCTCCTCCGCCGAAAGCATTCATCGCCACATAGTTTGTGGACGTCCCGTAGACCCCGGTACCGTTTGTCGAAGATCCGGTCACGCCATAGTTGAGCGTTCCGCCATCAGTCGAATCATCGTGGCCCCACAAACCCGATCGACCGTGGCCAAAGATCGAGCTGTTGTTCTGTGTCGAAGTGTTCGTGCCGTCGTTTGAGAGCGCGACGGACTGGATTCCATCTTGAGTGCCGGTGTTCTCGACGAACAGCGCGCTCTGGTTGACGGAGAATGCCCTGACGCCGTTCCCATTCGTCGACGTGCCCTCGACTCCGGTTCCGTTGGTCGAAGTGCCCATCACGCCGAAATCGAACACGCCGCTCGTGGATTGATCCTGTCCGAGTACGCCGGACACGCCATTTTTCGCGCTCGTGCTCTTGAATTTTGTCTGGCCGTCAGCGCCGTTACCGCTTGACGAGACGCCTCGAATCCCGGCGCCCGTAGACGTATTCGTCTCGACGAGGCAAGGCGTCGAGCTGGCGCACGTCGCGCTTACCATCGGCGTGACGAAATGCGCGTAGTCGTTTGCCGCGAGCGCAGGCAAATGCATCGCGCTCCCCACTCCGAGCGCGGCGACAAGAAGCGCAGCCGAACCACAAAGACGTACGATCGTTGCCCGAGTCATTTCAAACCTCCCCAATGACGACGATGGTGATGCCCAGCGAGGGAAAAGGCGACCCCTCAGGCGCGTCGCCCGCTCGGCCTCAACTCTAGCACCGCAGCGTCCGTTGCGCGTCCTCGGGAGACCGCCCGGTACGAAGCAGACGAAATTCTCCTCGCCTTCGCTTCGGGAACGGGCTAAAACAAGAGGCCGCCTTACGGCGGCCTCGCATCCCGACCAGACTGCCCGCCTTCTAACGGGGCAGGCGCTTATGGTTGATAGATCTGCGTGTAGTTATAGTATTGGATGTGACCCGCGGCGCCGTTGTTCGAACCACCGATGCAGTAGAGAAGGCCGTTCACCGTGGCCGATTCCGGCGCGATGACGGCAAACGGCATCGGCGCAAGACTCGTCCACGTGTTGGTCGAGCTATCGTAACCGTCAAGGAGATTCTGCGGGCCCGTTTTCTTCACTCCGCCGGCGGCATATAGCGTGTTGCCGACGACTCCGGCGCAACCGGCTTGACGCGGCGCAAACATGTGCTTCTTCGTGGTCCACGAGTTTGAATGCAGATTGTAGACCTCGTTGTCTTCGGTCGTATTCCCCGTATTCAAGAGGCCGCCCGCGGCGACGATGGACGTGCCGATCGTCCCCACGAACGAATACGATTTGCCGAGGTTCAGCGGAGCCGCGCTCGTCCAGACGTTCGTCGTCGGGTTGTAGACCTGCACGCCGGAGAATCTCCCAGCGCCGTTGTTGAAGCCGCCCACGACGTAGATGAGTCCTTTGTCGACGGTTGGGATGATGCTGTCCACGGCCGTCGGAAGCGGTGCCTTCGTGGACCAACTATTCGTCACTGGATCGTAGGCCTCGACGACGTTCAACGTGTTGTTGGCCGCATCGGCGCCCCCGATTGCGTACACGATGCCGTTGACCGCTGCTGCGCCGAGCGCATAACGCTTGGTGGGCATCTGCGCGCCGGTCTTCCAGGTGTTGGTGGACGTATCGTAGATCTCGTTCTTCCCGACCACGGTGAGCGAATCGTATCCGCCGACCACGTAGATTTTCGTCCCGACTGCGGCGGCACCGCCGGCATAGCGCTTTGTGGGCGCCGGCGCGCCCGCAGACCAAGTGTTGCTCGTGGCCGAGCGAGCGAAATTCGCGGATGCGGCGCGTTGCATAGCCGGCTGACCTTCGCCGACGAAGCGAGGGACGACAGCGTTTGAACCGCCGCCGCATGCAGCCATCGTCACGCAAACCGCGGCGGCACCGATCGCCGATCCCCAGAGGGCGGGGCTAGGATTTCTACGAGACATGGACGCTCCTTCAATGCATAGCAGCGTGCGAGCTTTATTCCATTGCACGCATCGTCGACTCACGTCACGTTACGCGAATGAGCGGCCGTCACCACCCGAACGTCGACAATTGATTCGTAAGGCCTACGCCGGCCGTTTCGCGCTCGCTTGGGTCGCTCACCAATGGCCTAGGCGCACCGCAGAGTTCGCTTCAATAGAGAAGGCGCGGAGCTCGTTCGAGCCCCGCGCCGTGGACAACACTTCGAAATTCGGAGCCTACGTTTTGTCGCGCAGCTTGCGTTTCGCCTCGTCCATGTCGGCCTTCGTCCTCTCGACATCCTCGTGGACGAACGACTTGACCTTCTCGCCTGTCGTCATCTCATCGCCGGCGACATCTCGCTTCGCGCGTTCGAGCTCTGCCTTGGTTCTATGTTCCAGTTCATGAGCCGCGTCTTTGCCGTCAGCGACGGTCTTTTTTAGCTGGTCTGTCATCGTGAGCGCCCCCTTTGCAACGCTCAGATGGTATACCCACTGCGATCGACCTCATAACGCGGCACTGCGGGAACCCATATCTTGACGACGTTTCAGCCCGACTCTGACGGGGGTATAAGAGTCACAATATATCTATATACCTATGCGACCGCAAAAGATCGGACTGAATGACCATGCCCGCAAAGAAAAAGAAAAAATCGACCCTTGCCACCGGTGCGAGAAAAGCAAAGCGTGTGGCTTCTAAGGTCTCTAAAGCGGCGCGAACCGCATCGGTTGTCGCTTCATCGGTAGCAGACGTCGCCGACGCGATTGCGGCCGGCAGTAAGAAGAAGAAATCGACGAAGTCGACCTCGCGCTCGAAATAGCGTCGTAGTAGGGCGAGCATCGCTCGCCCCGGTTACGCCGGGTTTTCCAGAGCCGCGGCGGCGCGATCGAGCTCGCGGTAGCCGACATAGTGGCGCAGGCGGTTGGTGAGGTAGGCCATGACCACGAATAAGCCTGCCAGACCGACGGCCGTGTCGAAGTACTTGCTGATCAGCACGGAGAGGATCAGCACGACGCCGCAGACCGCTCCCGGGATGACTTTGATCGCGCGCTCGGCATTGACGTAACCCGCAAAGCGACTCGGCCACGCGAAGACCCAATAGAGATTCAAGAGCGGCACGAGATGATAGAAGGCCGCTTCGGGTGGTTTGATAGGATAATCGCCATCGGTCTGTTGACGCAGCACGCTGTGAAATCGATAGACGCACATGAGATAATAGATGAAGATCAGGATCGCAAAGATCCAGAATGCATCGGATGGCGGGAGCGTCGCCTTGACGTGGGTGAGGAGGTTCACGGTTTCTTCGTCGGATGTGTCTTTGAGTTCAACGCCGATCAGCACGATGATCAACGCGAAGCCGGGCCATATAGGATAAGGCTTCAACGCATACGGATGAGCGGTGTTTGACATCGCGCGAATCGTCTGCGACCCGCGGCGCGGTCTATCCTTTGAAATAAAGAAGGGGCCTCGCGTTTGCGACACCCCCGGATCTTTACCGATAGAAATATCCGCTTATCGGCGGTTATTTCTTCTTCTTCGCCGCCTTCTTTGCCGGCTTCTTCGCCTTCTTCTTCGTGGCCATGGTGTGCAGGTCACCTCCCCCCTGGTCTTCCATCGCATGCGGGGCGTTGCTGTACGCCTCTACCATTTTGCGCTTTCAGTTTTCACACGTCGGCGCGTATCGCTTGCGGACGGAGAGTGCGGAGACTCTTAGGGTCCACATCCGGACGCTTCTTACTTAGAGAACGTCCTCCTTCTCGTCATCGGCACGTCGCGCGCGAGACATTAGCGCGCACAAATGCGCGGATGATCCGCATCATCGGATGCGGATGTTGATCGCGTTGAGCACGCCGTCGGAGACGATATCACCGTACACCGTGATCGGCAGACCCGCGCGCAGCGCTTCCCATGAACTCGCCGCGCCGGATAGGTTGAAAACGTTGGCTCGTTTGCGATAGACCGTGTTCATATAGCCCGCTTTGCTGCGCATCTGAAGAGCGTCACGCGAAACGCTCACCACGACGCCCATGACGACGCGTCTGCCCGGTGGTATCGGGCCAGAACGGATTCTGACGTTGATCGCGTTGACGGTGCCGGCCGCGACGACCGCGCCGTATACGGTGATCGTATCGCCGCCGCGGATGTTGTTCCACGAGAGCGGCCGGTCAGCGAGGTCGAACACTATCGCGTTTGCGCGGCGCACCGTGAGCATGTTACCGGCGTCACTGCGCATTTGGAAACTGTCGCCGGACATGGTCGTGACCTTGCCCATGATGACCTGTGTCGCCGCTGCGGACGGGCTGTTTGACGCGGCGATCGCCGTACCAGCGAAGGCGAATACGAGCAAGACGTGTGCAACCCGACGGAGCATGGTGCGCCCTCCTCAACAGCCTTGTTCGGAAATCGCCGCACAATAGAAAAAGCGGCGCATCCTCAAGGTTCGCTCGAGCGAGCGAGCGTTCCCTGGGATGCGCCGCGCGCGTGCTATCCTATCTCAATAACCGAGATACGAGCGAATGCGGATGGACGACGCGTACAGCACAGCCGATGACGGCGTGATGCCGGCGACGGTGATCGCTTCTCCCGCGTGCAAGCTTCGCGTGCCGACCGCGTTCGAATTGGCGTCGATCACTTGCGTACCGCTGTTGAAATAGACCGTCCACGTATAACCGGCCGCGCTGCGCATCGCGAGCGATCCGCCGTTGACGGACAACAGCGTACCCATGAGCACCTTCGTCGCTCCGTTGACGGGATACTGACCGTTCGGGTACTGGCCGTTGGGATAAGGATTGACCGGATGCTGCGGCACATACGGCGGATTGTAATTGTTATTGTTGTAGTTGTTCTTGACGTAGCCGCAGCCGTTATCGTCGCGATCGCGGTTTCCGTTGCCTATCCGCTGTACGTCGTCCGCCACGTAGACGCCGTTGCCGTTGTAACTGCCGTCCAGACGCACTTCAACGCCGCGCTGCAGCACATCATCCAGGTCGATGTTTTCGCGGTTGTAGCGACCTTGGCCGTTCAGGCGTACTTCAACGGTGCCGCGCTGAGTCTCTACCGCAAATCGGCGGTTATTGTCCACGCGCAACACGCAGCCGGTGAGCGAGGTCTGGCGATAGTCATTGCGGTTGTTATTGTCGTCGCTGTCGTGGTTTCCGTAATACCAAGATGGCGGCGCAGCGAGCGCCGGAGCGGCAGCTGTTATCGTGAGCGGGGCGAAGATCCCCGCGGCGGCCAAGAGGGCCGCAAGGTACGCGCGCATAGTATCCTTCCTCCGAATAAAATCGCGTTGCTGTTGCGCACCCATATACGAGAGAACGAAACGGCATCTCGAAGCGTTTCCCAACCGGCACACGGGCAGGAACAGGACGCGGCCTGGAACCATTAACCCGAACGTATGGGTTCATCCAGGCGCGTGGTCGTGACTGGCCTCGGCGCGGTCAGCCCGCTCGGTAACACTGTCCCCGAATTCTGGGCAAATGCGATCGCCGGCAAGAACGGCATCGGGCCTATCACGCACTTCGATCCGCGCGATCTTCCGACACGCTTCGCGGGCGAAGTCCGGAACTTCGACGCAAGCGAACTCGTCGGCAAGAAAGATTCGCGGCGGATGGACCGCTTCGCGCAGTTCGCCGTCGTGGCAGCGCGCGAGGCCGTGACCGAATCGGGTCTGCAGATCACGGATGAGAACCGCGATCGGATCGGCGTGATCGTCGCATCTGGGATCGGCGGCATCCTGACCCTTGAAGATCAGCACAGCGTTCTGCTCGAGCGCGGTCCCGACCGCGTCTCGCCTTTCTTCATTCCCATGCTGATGGGGAACAGCGCGCCAGGGCAGATCTCGATCGCCTTCGACGTGCACGGACCAAGCCAGACGACGGTGTCGGCCTGCGCGTCTTCGAACAACGCCCTCGGCGACGCATACCGGCTGATCGAGCACGGCGATGCGGACGCGGTCATCAGCGGCGGCGCGGAAGCTGCGATCACCCCGCTTGCCGTCGCCGGTTTTTGCTCGATGAAAGCGCTCTCCACGCGCAACGACGATCCAGCGAGCGCTAGCCGACCGTTCGATTTGGATCGAGACGGCTTCGTGCTCGCCGAGGGCGGCGGTGCGCTCTTGCTCGAAGAGCTGGATTTCGCCAAAAAGCGCGGCGCGCATATCTACGCCGAGATCATCGGCTACGGCCAGTCTTCAGACGCCCACCACATCGCAACGCCCGATCCGTCCGGACGCGGCGTGCGGCTCGCGATCGAACGCGCGCTGGCCGATGCCGGCTGCACACCGGACGATGTGGATTACATCAACGCTCACGCCACGTCGACCGGACTCGGCGATACGGCCGAAGTGCAGGCGTGCGCGGCGGTTTTCGGTGCGCGTTCCAAAACGCTTCCGATAAGCGCGAACAAGTCGATGTTCGGCCATTCGCTCGGAGCGGCCGGCGCGCTCGAAGGGATCTGCACCGTGTTGGCCCTTCGCGACGGCGTGCTGCCGCCGACGATCAACTATCACACGAAAGATCCGCTCTGCGACATCGATTGCGTGCCGAACGTCGCGCGCAAGGCGTCGCCCGAAGTGGCGCTGTCGAACTCGTTCGGTTTCGGCGGCCACAACGCGGTACTCGTGTTCCGCGCATATTCGGGCTAGCATGTCGCGATCGGTTGGCCGCCGCCGTCAGGTGCGCGCGTTTGCCGAGCGGCTTGGACTCTCCGCACCGGACGATGCGTGGCGCGCGTACGATGAAGCGCTCACCCACGACTCGTTCGCACACGAGGGGCCGCGAACAAAAGGCCACGATCGCGCCGCGGATTCCGCGACGTCGAACGAGCGGCTCGAATTCCTCGGTGATGCAATCCTCGGCGCGGTCACTGCGGCGTATCTCATCGGCCGCTATCCGGCAGAATCGGAAGGCAAGCTCTCGCGCAGGCGCGCCGCGCTCGTGTCGCGCGCGGCACTGGCCGTCACGGCCGACCGGTGGGGGGTGGCGAAGCTGCTGCTCCTCGGCAAAGGCGAAGCAGCGGCACACGGCGAGCGCCGCCCGACGATTCTCGCAGCAGCGGTCGAGGCCGTCATCGGGGCGGCGTTTTCCGTGGAAGGTTATGCCGCCGCGACCCGGCTCGTGACGCAAGAGCACCTCGCATTCTCCGATGTCGGAGTGACAGCCGATCCAAAGACGGCATTACAAGAGCTGGTCCAAAGCCGTTTCAAAAGGGCGCCGGCGTACGCGGTGACATCGGAGACGGGTCCGGCGCACGCCAAGGTCTACGTCGTGCGAGTCGCGATCGGCTCCGACTTGCTGGGAACGGGCTCGGGTCCGACGAAGAAGTTGGCGGAGACTGCGGCCGCTGCGGATGCACTGCACGCCTTACAGACAGCCGGAGGAATTCGTACATTTACCTCAAGAGCATAGACATCTTCGGGTTCAAGACGTTTGCGGATCGAACGCGGCTGCTGTTCGAACCCGGCATATCCGCCATCGTCGGTCCGAACGGCTCCGGTAAATCCAATTTCGTCGACGCCGTTCGCTGGGTGCTCGGCGAGCAGAGTGCGAAGCAGCTGCGCGGCGCGCGCATGGATGAGGTCATCTTCGCCGGCAACAGCCACCGCCGGCCGATGGGCATGGCCGAGGTCACGCTGACGTTCGACAATGCCGACGGGGCGCTCGCGTTGCCGTATTCCGAGGTGGCCGTGACGCGGCGCGCCTATCGCAGCGGCGAGGGCGAGTATTTCCTCAACAAATCTCAAGTCCGGCTGCGCGATATCATGGATCTGCTGCTCGGCACGGGCCTCGGTCCGGATGCTTCGGCGATCATATCTCAGGGTCAGATCGATGCGATCCTCTCGGCCAAGCCCGAGATCCGGCGGGAGATATTCGAAGAGGCCGCCGGCACGAGCAAGTATCAATCGCGCAAGCGCGAGGCGCAGCGGCGCCTCGAACAGACCGATGCGAACGCGGTGCGCGTCAACGATGTCATCGTCGAGCTCGCCAACGCGCTGCCCGCGATGGAACAAGCGGTGAGACGCGCGAAGCGCCACAAAAAGGCGAGCGCGCGGCTGCGAGAGCTAGAGATCTACTCGCACGTCCGCAAGACGGCGGAACGCAGAGACGAGCGCGCCGCGTTGGTGGAAGTGCTCGGCGAAGAAGAGGCCGAACGCGCGAGCGCGGATGCGGCGACAGCCAAACTCCACGCCGAATCGTCGGCGGCCCGATACGAAGAATATCAGTCGACGATGGCGCTCGACGAACGCAACGCGGCGTGCACGAACGCCGCGCACGAAGTGCAAGATCTTGCAGCGGCACAGGCCGGAGCGGAAGTCAGGCTGCACGAAAGTGAACGGCGCTGTTCCGACGGCGAGCGCGACGTCGAGGCCGCGACCCGGGCGGTCGCCGACGAAGAAGCGCGTGTCACGCGACTCGCATCAGAGATGGCCGCGGCGCGCGAAGAACGCGACGCAGCCCTGCAGCGAGCCGAATCTGCGGCGCGCGCGGAAGCCGACGGAACCGCCAAGTGGGAGATCGCGTACGCCGAGCTTCGCGCTCTCGAGGATTCTCGCGCTGCCACGGCTGCGAAGGCTGCCGAGGGCGAGGCCGCCTGCGCAGCGGCGCGATCGGAGCGCGACCGCTTGACGCGCATCGTCGAGGCGCTCGAAGCGGCGCTGATCGCGGATCGCGAAGCGGCAGATGCACGCTCGGAATCCGCGCGCACGCTTGCCGCCAACGTCGCGACACTGGACGCCTCGATCGAGCAGCTGCGTCGCGATGCGGCCGCTGCCGACCGCGCTCGCGAGCAGGCCGGCGCGGAACTCGAGAACGCGCGCACGGCGCTCGAGGCGGCGCGCGGACGTGCGGTCGAGATCAATGCTCGCCTGGCGGCGCTCTCGGAGTTCGAACAGCAGCGGCTCGGCGTTCCGGCGGGCGTCGATGCGGTGGTCGCCGCGCAAGGGTCAACCGGTCTGACCGGGATCATCGGCGTCGTATCGGATCTCATCCGCGTCGATGCGCGGTACGCGGCCGCGATCGACATGGCGCTCGGTGCGCGAGTCCACAACGTCGTGACCAAGACGGCCGCCGACGCACAAGCGGCGATCGCGATGCTCGACGCCACGAAGTCTGGGCGCGCGACGTTTCTGCCGCTCGATCTCGCGCGTCAAGTGGAATTGCCGCTCATGCGGGATGCGTCCAGCGCGGCCGGATTCATCGGCCGCGCTGCCGACCTTGTCTCCTGCGATGACAGCGTGCGGGGCGCGCTCGACCATCTTTTGCGCGACGTCGTGGTCGTCGACAATTTGGACACGGCGCTGCGGCTCGCGCCCACGCTGCTTCCGGCCACGATCGTCTCGCTTGCCGGCGAAGTCGTCCGCAACGCATCCATAACCGGCGGAAAGAGCGGAGCCGACACCGGGCCGCTCACGCGGCGCGCGCAGATCGCCGAACTCAGGCAGCAGAGCACTGCGGCCGACGACGCAGTGCGCGCAGCAGAGCACGCGTGGGGCGTCGCGCGAACTGCAGCGGCCGACACGACGGCCGCCGCAGAGCGCGCAGCCGAAAACCACATCCAGGCTCAGCTCCGCCGCCGAGACGACATAGCGGCGCGCGAGCGGGCCGAGATCGAAGCAGCGCGATATCATCAACAGATAGAGGCAACAGCCGAAGAACGCGAACGGTCGGCACGCGACGTGCGCGCGGCCGAGGAGACGCTGGAGCGCGAATCCGCGACGGCTGCCGCCGGCAAAGCCGCGGCGACTGCGTTAGAGCTCGAGCGCCGCGCAGCGGCGAGCCGCGCGGACGAACTGCAAAGCATTGTGAGCGGTTTGCGCGACGCGCACCGCCGCGCGGCTGCCGATGCTGCCGGTCTGGTCGAACGCGTCGCACAGGCCGGCGACGATGTCGAATCCGCCCGTTCCGACGTGATAGCCGCGCGCACCCATCGCGAAGAGCGCATCGAAGCGTTGGCGGCGGCGCGCGACGAGCGGACCCGCAACAGCGAAGAACTTGCACAGATCTCGCGGCGCAGATCCGAATCCGACGCGGCGCTCGCGGCGCTTCAAGCGGAGGCAGATGCCGCTCGGGCAGAGCGTGACCGGCTCACGGCGCGAGCTCGCGCGCTCGAAGAACAAGTGAACGCGCAATCGGCGCAGCGCCAAGCGCGCTCGCTCGAATCGGAGCGGCACCGCATCCGGTTGGCGGAGATCGACGCCGAGATCGCGATGCTCGCCGAGGCCTTCGCGCAGAATCCGGCGACATCGGAGGAATGCGAAGCTGTTTCCGCCCGCTACGAGGGATACGACGGCGATGCGGACGCTGAGATCCGGCGCTTGCGCGACGAGCTTGCGCGGCTCGGTAACGTGAATCTCAACGCGCTCGAAGACCAGGCGGCGCTCGAAGCGCGGCGCGAGTTTCTCCTCAGCCAGCTCGCCGATCTCGAAGCCGCGCGCGCGAGCATTCTCTCGGTCATCGCGGACATCGACGCGGAATCGGTCCGCCAATTCAACGCGACGTTCGAACGCATCGCCGCTGCGTTCGGTGCGACGTTCGCGCGCTTGTTCAACGGCGGCGTCGGCAAGATCTGGCTGGCAGACGCGGATGATCCAACGCAAGCAGGCATCGAAGTGGCCGCGCAGCCCCCCGGCAAGAAGATGACGAGCTTGAACTTGCTTTCAGGCGGTGAGCGAGCGATGACGGCGGTCGCGCTCATCTTCGCGATCTTGAGCGTACGGCCGAGCCCGTTCTATATCTTCGACGAAATCGATGCCGCGCTCGATGAGGCCAATGTCGGCCGCTTCGGCGCGGCGCTTGCCGACGTGGCGCGCGATGCGCAGACGATCATCATCACGCACAACAAGGCGACGATGACGCTTGCAGACCGCATCTACGGCATCACGATGGGCGAACCGGGATCGTCGAGCGTGCTCTCGCTCGCGCTGGAAAAAATCGGGGCCTGACCTTGGCTTTGGCCGCCGCGCTGCTGTCCGTGTCGGACCGGACGGGCATCGAATCGCTCGCCTCTGCGCTGCACGATAACGGCTACTCGCTCTATGGAACGTCCGGTACCGCAGAGCATCTTCGCGCCGCCGGGTTGGCGTGCGAAGATGTCGGGACGCTCACCGGGTTTCCTCCGCTGTGCGATGGTCGCGTCAAGACGCTGCATCCGAAGATATTCGCCGGCATTTTGGCGGATCGGACGCGCGCCCAGCATCTGGCGGATCTCGCACAATACGATGTGCCATCCTTTGCAGTCGTCGCCGTGAATCTGTACCCGTTTGAACAGACGGTGCAGCGACGCGGCGCGTCGGAAGCGGAGATCGTCGAACAGATCGATATCGGCGGGGTGACGCTTTTGCGCGCGGCGGCCAAGAACTACGCCCACGTGGCGGTGCTTTCCGATCCGGATCAGTACGCGGGGTTCATAGAAAGCCTGGCGCGAGGCGGGTCTTCGCTTGAGGAGCGGCGGACCTGGGCCGGCGCCGCGTTCGCGCGCTGCGAACGATACGATACCGCGATCGCCGCGCATTTTTCCGGCGCGTCGTCGCCGCTCGATCTGCCGGAGACGCTTCACATGTCGTTGACGCGCGCGGCCCAACTGCGCTACGGAGAAAATCCGCAGACGCGTGCCGCGTTCTATCTCGGTCGCCCCGACATGCCTTTGCCGAAGCAGCTCTGGGGAAAGACGCTTTCGTATAACAACCTGCTCGATCTCGACTCGTGTCTTCGGCTGCTCGCACCGATCGAATCACCGGTGGGTTTTCCCGCAGGCATCGCGCGGCACGCTGTTGCAGCCGCCATCGTCAAGCACACCGTTCCGTGCGGCTTGGCTGCTCGCGCGAACGTACACGACGCGGTGGTCGCCGCATTGGGCGCCGACCCGATCTCAGCGTTCGGCGGCATCGTCGCATGCGGGGCCGAGGTAGATGAAGCCACCGCCGCTGTGCTGGCGTCGCGGTTCTTGGAAGTCATCGCGGCGCCGTCGTTCTCCCCGGCGGCGCTGGAACGGCTGCAAAAGAAGAAGAACCTTCGCCTGCTGCAATTCGATTCGACGCTGCCGTCCGCGCTGCTCGAAGCGGGCAAAGTGCGCTCAGCGCTTGGCGGCATACTGATCGAACATCCGGATCCATCGGCGCCGGCAGATTCGTGGACGGTCATGACTCAGATCTCCCCGACCAGGGAACACTGGCGCGACCTGTTATTCGCCTTCGGAGCAGTCCGCCAAGTGAAGTCCAATGCGGCAGTCGTGGTCAGCGACGAAGTGACGCTCGGCGTGTGCGGCGGTCAGACGAATCGCGTCGCTGCGGTCGAGCTCGCATGCGAACGCGCCGGGGACGGCGTGCGCGGCGCGGTCCTCGCCACGGACGGGTTCTTTCCGTTCGCGGACGGACTTGAAGCGGCGATTCGGGCCGGCATTTCGGCCGTCATAGCGCCGGGCGGCTCCGTGCGCGACGCGGAAGTCATCGAGGCCGCGCGCAACGCCGACATCGCTCTCGTCTTCGCCACTCGCCGCTACTTCTTGCACTAGAAAATGCGGGCCCCTCATGGCCCGCCGGTCGCTGATGTAGGGCGGGCCTTTATGGCCCGCCGGCGGACCGTAACCGTCCGCCCTACAGCCGGTACGTCACGCGGCGCGTGGTGCGCGATCGCGTCGTCGAAACTTCCGCGAAAGAGATATCGGTAAGCCGCAGGGCCTGCGCCGCCTCGACGAACGCAGACGTCGCATAGATGCACGACGGCACGTCGATGCTTCGGAAGATATCGGACTTGCCGCTTACGGTGTGCGGGTCTATCGCCGCTCTTCGCCCGCTCGGCAGATCGCGATGGCCGCACGCCGCGCACGCCGGCGCGCCGCCGGGCGGCAACGATTCGTCGAACACACGGCCTTCGTAGCCGAAAACAACCTCGCGATAAAGCGGATCTTCGCCGCCCCAATACGTGATGCGGGTAGGAAACGTGCGAAGCCCGGTGATGCCCGCCGCTTCCAGCCGCAGCGCCACCTCCGGCCGGACGAGCATAACGCCCGGCCACGCCGGCCAGCCGAAGTCGCCGAACGTGCCTTTGCCGTGCCCGACGAGCGGACCGAACTCCGCACCCGGCGGCAATGCGGCTTCGGCAGGAACGAATGGGCGCACGGCCTCGCGCATGCGATGCACGATATACATCGATTGCGGCCGGCGCAGGCGGTACCGTTCTTGCCCCGGCATGCTTGAAAGATCGACGTCGGGATACGCGACGCACGACGCCCAGGTCTCGTAACAGCGGGGACAATTCTGGATGCCCGGCAAAGCCCACGTGTGCGCGGCGATGATCTCGTTTGCGATCAGCCGGTCAGCTGACGTGAGATCACGGCTGACGCGAAAAAGACGCAAGGTTTTCATCCTTCGACTGTTGTGAGCGGTCGCGCGCACGATCGCGGATAAGCCGCATCCTGTTTGCGGCTCACGACGTTCGCCACCCGCATCGGAGCGCAAGAGTGACAGACGACACACGGGCCGCTCACTTCGACTGCAACTGTCCGCACACACCGTATTCGGCAGACATCCACCGCCGGGCCGCGACGGTCATCGGGCGCCGTTCATTTCTCGCGGGACTCGGCGCGCTCGGCGCGGGCGTTGCGCTGTGGCCGCACCGCGCCCTCGGTGCGGCGCAGTCCGTCGTTCTACGTGCGGCGCGGTTGTTCGACGGTATGGCGATGCGCACGCCGGGCGTTCTCGTGATCAAAGGCGACCGCATCGTGTCGATGACCGCGGGCGACGCCGGCGCAGACGCGCACGTCGTTGATCTCGGCGACGCGACCCTCATGCCCGGACTTATAGACTGTCATACGCACGTGGCGGCGCGCGTCGTCACGTCGATCTACCTCGAAGGGTTCGGCCCGCGCGACGAATCCGGCGAAAGCGTCGCCGAAGCCGCGATCTTTAGCATCAAAAACGCTGCCGCGATGCTGCATAACGGGTTCACGACGATCCGCGACGTCGGCGGCGGCAGCGGCATCGATATCGCGGTTCGCGATTCTATCGCGCTCGGCGAGATTCAAGGCCCGAGAATGTTGGTCGCAGGGTTGCCGCTCACGATCACCGGGGGCCATGGCGATGCGAATGACGTGCCTGGCGACGTCACCGTCAACCGCCCGACGGGTGTGGCATTCGGCCCCTACGGTTTTCGCGAAGTCGTTCGCGAAAACGTGAAGAACCATGTCGATCTCATCAAGATCCTCGCTACCGGCGGCGTGCTATCGTACGGCGACGTCTGGAATATCCCGCAGATGAATCTCGACGAGATCCAAGCAACCGTGGACGAGGCGCACAAGTTCCAGCGCAAAGTCAGCGCGCACTGCCACGGCGATCCAGGCATCGCGCTCGCGGTCGAGGGCGGCTGCGATTCGATCGATCACTGCACCGGCGTCTCCGAGGGCACCGCGCGGAACATGAAGGATCGCGGCACGTATCTCGTCCCCACGATCTGGGCGCTCGATTCCATCATCCAGCCCGGCAACCCGAATCGCATCCCGCAGAACAGCCTGGACAAGGCGATGAAGATGAGCGAGCTGCGCAACGCGGGTATTCACCGTGCGCTCGGAACCGGCGTGAAGTTCGCGTACGGGACCGACGCCGGCGTTTTTCCGCACGAGCAGAACAACCTCGATTTTGCTCTGCTGCGAAGGCTTGGAATGGATGCGACCGATCTGCTCCGCTCGGCCACTTCGTCTGCGGCCGCGCTGATCGGCGCGGATGACCGCGGCCGTCTTGCGGCGGGTCTGCTCGCTGACGTCGTGGCGTTCCAGGGCGACCCGACCGCCGACATCTCCGTGATGACGAAGCCCAAGTTCATCATGCTCGGGGGTGTCCAGATCGCGAGCGCGTCGTGAACACGAACTAACGAACTGCCGCGACGATGGCGTCGACTAGTCCGTAGCGCACGTCGCCGTCGCGCAGCGTCACGCCCACGCGGCCGGTCACGCGCACCCACGCTCCGGAAGTCACGCGGACGCCGGCTCGCGGATCGACGTCAAAGCCGACGTCGACGGCATCCGCAGCGCAGCACGTCATGATGCGCCGCGAAATCGTCGGCGGCCAGCCGTCGTGCGACGGCGTCCACGTGCCGCTGACCGATATCACTCGGCCTTCGAGCGAGCGCGGATCCGCGTCCAGCGCGTCGAGCGCATCGAAAAGATCCGCGGCGCCATGTACTCGCGGCGCGCGCGATTCCACGCCCCGCACGGCGGGCGGTCCCAAGCGGGCGATCCATGCGCCGGCGAACGCGCCGCACGCAAGCGCAAGCGCGAGATGGACCGCAAAAGCGCGAGCGCTGCGATAGGCGATGACCATCAGCGCCGCCGCCGCGCACAACGTCACGGCGGGCGCAGTCGAAACGAGCGAGGCGGACCGCGATACAGCGATCGAGAGCGCCAAGCCGGCGAGAAACGCGAGCTGCCTGCAGCCCACTATGACACGGCGATGATCAGAGCGCACGCGATGCCGCTGCACGCGGCGGCCGCGATCGCACGCGCCGGACCGAACGTTCTTGCAAGCAGCATGAGCTGCCGCAAGCCTGCGCCTTGAGCGCAGAGCATGAACGCCATCTGGGAATGCGGGTCGCGCAGGAGCGCTGCCGCCATGAGCGGATCCGCACTCGAGCAGGGCGAGAATATCAGGGCCATTGCAGCGGCTCCGCCGTACGGCACGTGCGTGAAGAAGCTTGCGGGCACGAGCGCTTTTGCGCCGGCCGCTAGGATGGCGGAGATCAGGATGCCGGACAGCGCGGATGTGAGTTGAGATGCCACGGTAGCGGGCGCATGCGATTCGCGTGAGCAATCCGACCCGCGTGCCGAGCCGCCGATCGAGACAAAGCGCAAAGCAAACGCAGTCAACCCGGCGGACAGCGCGGCTCCGGCTGCACGCATGACGGCGACACGAACGCCGAAAACCGCGCAGGTCATAGCGAGCGCGAGCGGCGACGCGATCGCAGCGAACGTCAAAACGAAACCCGCCACGGGCGCGGTCGCGCGCGCCAGCGCGTCGGCGTAGCCATTGAGCGCGCAATCGCAGCCCGGATTGCACAGCGCGACCAGCACGGCCAAGCTTTTTGGGTGCGCGCATTCAGAGGAAAGGAATCGCCGCAGCGACGAGGCCGCAAGCGTGCCCGCCACGACGTAGGGGAGCGCGGCGACGACGATCGACACACAATCTTGCACGGCCTCGGAGATGCGCGCGCCATCCGCTGGACACGTCGTTGAAAGGATGCAGACCGCAGCGGCAGCGCCTGCGCGCGAAAGGCGCAGCGAAGGGTGGGATTCTCGGAAAGGCAGAAGACCGGGCGTCATTCCCGCCTTGGAGACAAAGCGCGGGACGCTTGCGCCCGCAACGCGAAGGTCCGGCGCATCGCCATCCTTCTTCTACCTATGGGTCGATCGATAACGCGCGACGTGAAAAACCTGACGGCGCCTCGCGGCACCTACGATATACTTCCCGACGATTCTCGGCGCTGGCAAGCGCTCGAGGCGGTCATCGACGGCGTCTGCGCGCGCTATTGTTATGGAGAGATCCGCACGCCGCTTTTCGAGAGCACCGACGTTTTTGTCCGCACGATCGGGGAAGGCACCGACATCGTCGACAAAGAGATGTACACCTTCATCGATCGCGGCGGGCGCAGCATCACGCTCCGGCCCGAGCTCACCGCACCGGTCGTGCGCGCCGTCCTCGAACACTCCATGCTGCAGACACTGCCGCTCAAACTGTACTATCGCGGCCCGTTCTTCCGATACGAGCGGCCGCAGCGTGGTCGATTCAGGCAAGCCCATCAAGTCGGCGTCGAATGCTTCGGCACAGCGGCTCCCGAGGCGGACGCCGAGGTCATCGCGCTGGCGCTGGACGTCGTGGGCGGGGCCGGCATCCGCGACCGGCATCTTGAGCTCAATTCGATCGGTTGTCCGACATGCCGAGCTGTCTATCGCAAAGCGCTGGTCGAATATTTCGAGAAGAACTCCGCGACGTTGTCCGAGCTGAGCCGCGCGCGCTTGACGACCAACCCGCTGCGCATTCTGGATTCAAAAGACGAAGCGGATCTGCGGCTCGTCGCGACGGCACCGCGCGTGCTTGACTATCTTTGCGCGGAATGCCGAGCGCACTTCGAAGGCGTGAAGTCCAGCTTGCGCTCGATGCACATCGACTTCGCGATCAATCCGAACATCGTTCGCGGCCTGGACTACTACACGCGCACGGTCTTCGAGATCACGTCACCGGCGCTCGGCGCGCAGAGCGCGGTCGCCGGCGGCGGGCGTTATGATGGGCTCGTCGAATCCATGGGCGGACCGCCGACGCCCGGCGTGGGTTTCGGCATGGGGATGGACCGTCTGATCCTCGCAGCCCACGCAGAGGGTTCCTCAAACAGCGACGAACGGCAGCTCGACGTCGCGTTCGTCGCACTCGAGACCGCCGGCCTCGCAGCGCTCGTTCCCGCACTCCACGCGATGCGCACCGCGGGTTTCCGCGCAGATGTCGACTACACGCTGCGCAAGATGGACAAGCAGCTCAAAAATGCAGCCGCTCGCGGCGCACGGTTGGCGGTGATCGTCGGCAGCGACGAACTTTCCGCCGGCGAAGCGACGATCCAGAACCTCGACACCCGCGAACGGTCGCGCGTCGCGCTTGCACACGTCGAAGGCGAAGTCGTTCGCCGGCTGCAGCAGCGGGAGAAGGCATGACACCCGAAAAGAAGGATCTCGACAAGCTGGTAGATCTGATGCAGCGCGAAGGCCTCGACCGGCTGCGCGTCCGCTTTGGCGACACCGACATCGATCTGCGCATGACGCTGCCGAGCGCTGCGATCGCTCCGACTGGCGAAGTGACCGCGTCCCCTCGTTCGGGCGGCGCGCCTGCGCAGGATGCCGGGCGCGCGAGTTCGCTCGCGCCGCCGAACGTCAAGAAAGTGCTGGCGCCGTTGGTAGGCGTTTTCTATCGCGCGCCCGCTCCCGGCATACCGCCGTTCGTCGAAACGGGCGGCGCCGTCGCCGAAGGGCAGGTTCTTTGCATCCTGGAAGCGATGAAATTGATGAATGAAATCGTCAGCGAATATGACGGCAGGATCGCGAAGATCTGCGTCAACGACGGCGACCTGGTCACACTGAATCAGGAACTCATGTGGATCGAGACCTGAGCGACGGCCGTGCTCGCTCGAGCGTCTTCTTGGATCGAGATGGTACCCTGAACGTGGATCGACAATACGTGCGCACACCCGAAGACGTCGAACTGGTGCCGCGCGCCGCAGACGGTGCGCGCATGCTCCAAGACGCGGGTTACGCGCTCGTGATCGTCTCCAACCAATCCGGGATCGCGCGCGGCCTGTTCACAGAAACGCAAGCGCAAGCAGTCGATGACCGCGTGATCGCGTTGCTCGCGCAAGAAGGCGTGCGCATCGCCGGTTCGTATCGTTGCCCGCACCTCCCCGACGCGCCCGTCGCAGCGTATGCAAAAGATTGCGACTGCCGCAAACCGCAGCCGGGATTGATTCTTCGCGCGGCGCGCGATCTCGATCTCGATCTTGCGACGTCGTGGGCGATCGGCGATCGGGCGCGCGACGTTGCCGCCGGGATCGCGGCGGGTTGCCGTGCCGTGTTGGTCTTGCCGACGCCTGCGCGGCAGGACGCGGAAGATTTCGAAGGGTCGCGGCCCGAGCACGTGGCGTCCGATCTGATGGATGCCGCGCGGTTCATCATCGGGCACGCGCTCCGCGCATGACCGCTCGCGAAGACGGCCGCTGGGTTTCCGATCTGCTCGCAAGCATGCGCGGCCGGCGCATCGTCGTCGCGGGCGATCTCATGTTGGACGAATGGCTGTGGGGTCGCGTGCGCCGGATATCACCCGAAGCGCCGGTGCCGGTCGTCGAAGTGCAGTCGCACTCGTACACGCTCGGCGGCGCCGGAAACGTCGCATGCAATCTTGCGGCGCTTGGTGCGCGCGTTGCCGTGGTGGGCTTGGTCGGGCGCGACGAGGCGGCCACGCGTCTGCTCGAGCTCTTCAAGCGGATGCGTGTGGACGCGCGCGGCGTGACGAGAGTCGCAGGCCGCACGACGACCCAGAAGACGCGCATCGTGGCACACCATCAGCAAGTGGTCCGCGCAGATCGGGAGAGCACCGATCGCATCGCCGGCGCGGTCCGCGAGTCGCTGTGCAGGGCGCTCGCGACGTTCGACGGCCGGGTTGACGGCGTCATCATCTCCGACTACGGCAAGGGCACGGTCGATGAGACGCTCGTGCGGACGGCACGCGCATACAAGACGCGCGCGATCGTGACCGGCGATCCGAAGCCCGCAAACCTCGCCGCGTTCTCGGGCATAGACTGCATCGCGCCCAATGCGGGCGAAGCCGAATCGGCTTCGGGCATGTCGATCGAATCCGACGCCGATCTTGCGCGCGCAGGTGCTGCGCTGGTGAAACGGACGAAGTGTCGCCACGTGCTGATCACACGCGGTGAGAACGGCATGACGCTGTTCTCGAAAGAAGGCCGGCCGTTCACGGTCCCGGCCGTGGCGCGTCAGGTGTACGATGTCAGCGGCGCGGGCGATACCGTGGTCTCGACGCTGACGCTTGCAATGACCGCAGGTGCGACCATCGAGCACGCTGTTGAGATCGCGTCGCTTGCAGCGGGCGTCGTGGTCGAAAAACTCGGCACGGCCACAGCCACGCCGGAAGAGATCATCGCATTTGCAAAACACGAAGGCGTTGCGGTGGCGGTGCCGCTGCGTTCGAGCCGTTCCCGGAGAGCGCGATGACGGCGGCTGAAAAGGTGCTCGCGCGCGACGATCTAGCGTCGCGTATCGCGGCCGAGCGCCAGTCGCGCGGCCTGGTCGTGTTCACGAACGGAGTATTCGATCTTCTGCACGTCGGGCACGTCCGATATTTGGAGAGCGCCCGCGCGCTGGGCGGCATGCTCGTCGTGGCGGTGAATTCCGATGCATCGGTGCGGCAGCTTTCGAAGGGCCCAGATCGACCGATCGTCGCGCAAGCGGAACGGGCGGAAGTCGTCGCTGCGTTGGCGAGTGTTGACTACGTGTGTATCTTCGATGAGGCGTTGCCGGACGTCACCATACGCTTGCTGCGGCCGGACATCCACGTCAAGAGCGCGCAATACGACGCGAGAACATTGCCCGAAGCAGACGCCGTGCGCGAGGTCGGAGGCCGGATCGAGATCGTGCCGCACATCGCGGCGCGGTCCACGACCGCGATCGTCCGGCGGCTGCGCGCCGGAGGCGCCAAATGACCTCCGCGCCGCGCGTCGTCGTCACCACGAACGGGCCGGGCGAACTGGTCGGCTGGGCTCGCCCGTTCTTGCGCGCGGTCTACAATCGTGCGCCCGACGCGGATGTGACCGTCGTCTTCGTGCCGTGTCCGTATGCCACGGGGCGCGAGGCCGCGCACGCGAAGCAGATGTTTCCGCGCGCCAACGTCGTCGATCCAAAAGCCTACGCGCGCTATCTTTTCCGCAAACCGGTGGCCGGAATGCACCGCGGCTTCGGCGCGCTGCAGTACCTCGGCGGCGATCTCTTCCACGCCACCACGCTTGCGAAGCGGCTCGGAATGGCGGCGCTCACGTATAAGTTCTCTCGACGCGACTACCGCTCGTCGTTCCAGCGCTTCTATGCACTTGACGAGGAGAACGCGCGCAAGCTGCGCGGCGACGGCGCGCCGCCGGAGCGAGTGCGCATCGTCGGCAATCTCGTGCCCGACAGCGTGCTCGGCGCGCTGCAGCAGCCTCTGAACCCGCCTGGAGTCGGTGAAGGCGTCTGCATCCTTCCGGGCAGCAGACCTGCAGAGATCAAGCATCTGATGCAGTACTATCTCGCGATCGCCAAGGGCCTGATCGAAGCGAGGCCGGGGTTGCCGGTCACGTTCGTCGTGTCGCCGTTCACTTCAGACGAGCAACTCGCGACCGCGCTTGCTCGCGAACCGGATCCGCTGTACGGCGGCATGCGCGGCATCGTGGCTGACGGCGGCACCGCCATCGTCGGTGACGGCGTGCGTGTCGCGCTCGACCGGTCGGGCAACTACGGGGTGCTCTCGCGGGCGGGACTGATCGTGACGATTCCAGGCACGAAGTGCCTGGAAGCCGCGGTGCTCGGCCGGCCCATGCTCGTCATCGTTCCGTTGAACCGCCCGGACGAAGTCGCGATGAACGGGCTCGGCGCATACCTGCACCACGTGCCGATCGTCGGACGCCCCCTCAAGCGCTGGCTCGTGCGCTCGGTCGAACGCCGCTTCCGTTTCGTCGCGCAGCCGAACATCGATGTGGACCGCATGCTCGCGCAGGAGCTGCGCGGCGTGCTGATGCCGTCGGACGTCGTCGCGAAGGCAGTCGACATGCTCGATAGGCCGGATGAATTACGTGCGATGGGCGAGACGCTGTCCAAAGTGTATGCGTCGCACGTCGGCGCCGCCGACCGCATGGCTGCCGACGCGCTTGCGATAGCGGCGAGCGCGGCAAGTCCGAGCGGAGCGGCCTGATACGCCCATGATCGAAGCGACCGTGATCGTTGCGACGCGGGATCGCGCCGGATTCCTGCGCGATTGCTTAGCGTCGCTTGCGCGCCAGACCGCGGCGGGCCGCTTCGAAGTGATCGTCGTGGACAACGGATCGTCGGATGAGACGCACGTGGTGGTCGCGCAAGCGAAAGAGGCGGCCGCGCTCTCGCTTCGCAGCATCGCGGTTCCGGAACCGAATCGCGCCCGCGCGCGCAACGCGGGTCTCGCGCAGGCACGCGGTGCGATCGCGATCTTCTGCGACGACGACACGATCGCGCCGCCCGGCTTCATCGCCGCACACCTTTCGGCTCACGCAGTCAGCGGCCGCGTCGTTTCCGGCCCGATCGTCAACGTCATCTCACCCGCCCATCTTGCTCCCGTTCGTCCGCGCCACTATTCCCGCGCATTCTTCTGCACGTGCAACGCGAGCGTCTCAACGGATGCGATCGAAGCGGTCGGGGGATTCGACGAAGGGTTCATGCTGTACGGCTGGGAGGACACCGAGGTCGGCGTGCGGCTGCGGAGTGCGAAGTTGACGCAATACTTCGCCTGGGATGCCGTCATCTATCACGTGAAGCCGCCGGAGACCACGACGCTCGAGCGCTTGACCGCGCTGGCGCGCGAAAAGGGCGAGATGGCTGCCCGCTTCGTCAAGAAAAGTCCGACCGTAGCGGTGCGTCTTGCCACCGGCGCCTACATCGTCAATTTCGCGCGCGCGGCGTTGGTCAACGCTCCGCCGCTCCGTTCGCTCTACGCGAGCATCGCGCGCCGAGAGGGCACGGAATCGGCGACCGGCCGATTTGCGCGTGAAGCGCTGGTGGACGCGGCATACGTGGACGCATTGCGCGCAAATCTTCGACGCCGCGATGGCTGAGCCACGGCGCATCTTGCTCGTGCGCCTCGACGGCATCGGCGACGCGCTCGCCTGTATTCCGATGCTCGAAGGACTTCATCGCGCCCATCCGTCAGCCTCATTTGGGGCGGTCATGTCGAAGTTCAACTCTGGCATCCTCTCGCCAGCGCGGATCGTCACGTATGTCTATGACGGAGAAGACGACCTCTTGCATGTGACGGAAGAAGTGCGCAACGCCGGCTACGAGGCCGCAGTCGTCGCCACAGAGGAGGTAGCGGGTTACGAGATCGCGCGGTCGAGCGGTGCCCACATCCGGATCGGATTCTGGCATCGCTTCGAGAAGCCGTTCAAGTCGCTCTGGCAGCGCGCCCAGCTCACGCGCGCGGTCTACCGTCCGGCTGCCCGGATGCGCGCGCCGGCGCACGAGGCGGTCGCGATGTATTCATTGGCTCGAGCGCTTGGCGCAGCGCCAGAGCCGATCGCCGACGCCGCAGCTCTGCGCGCGTGGGTGAATGCCGACCCGGCCGGCGCGGTGCAAGAAGGCGAGATGACGCTTGGCGTTCAGATAGCATCGAAGCTCGCAACCGGCGGTTGGGGACCGGCTGCACTCGCCGCGCTCATCGATGCGGCCTTCGCAAACGCCGGCCTGACACGATGTGCGCTGCTCGCCTCCGAAGCAGATGCGCCGCTCGCGCGGGCCGTGCTTGACCACATGCCGCCGGCCCAGCTATCCAACGGTGCCGTTAGGCTGCGCGCTCCAAGCGATGTGCCGCGCTGGCTCGGCGCGATCGCATCGCTTGGCGCCCTGATCACGCCGGACACCGGCGCAGCGCACGCCGCCGGAATGCTGGGCGTTGCTGTTGTGGATCTCTTTGACAGCCAGGACTTCGCGGCGTTGTCGAACCGCTGGCGCCCCTGGGCCGCGCCTTCGCGGTGCCTTGCGAAATCGGAATGGCATCCGGGATTGGAGTCGCGCTTTGGCGCCGAGGTCGGATTGGCAGTCAAGAATTTGCTCGCCGGCCCGAAGGCGAACGCGAACTTGAAGGGGCCGACGTCAGCCGGCCCACGCGAATGACCGCGCGCCGGCCTAGTCACAATGTTGAAGGGGCCGTTGAAGGGGCAGACGTTAGTCGGCCCGCACGACTTCACGCTCACAAGCCTGAAGGGGCCGACGTTAGTCGGCCCGCGCGAGTGCTCGCCGTTTGCACGGGCGGCGGCGTCGGCGACCTCATCGCGGCGACGCCGGCGATGTCCGCGCTTGCTCGAACTTTTGGCGCGCCGTTGACGGTGCTCGCATCGCCGTACGCCGCGCCGTTTCTGCGCGGACATCCGGCCGTCGCCGTTATCATGTCCGACGATAACGCGACGCCGATTCGAGAGACGATCGAAGCGGTTCGCGCGCGAGAGTTCACACACGCGGTCGTCTTCTGGTCAACGCCGCGCGTCGCAGCCATCGTGCAGCGCGCGCGCATTCGGGTGCGCGTTGGACAATCGCGCCGGCTGTATTCTTGGCGCTACACCGTGCGCGTGCCCGTGCGCACCGAATCCGGCGACGTCTCGAGCCGCTGGTCAGATGTGCAGATGGACTACGCGCGCGCGCTGGGCGCCGTCGCTGAAGCGAGCGATTTCGTCATCAACATTCCGATCGACGCGGCGGACGAACGCGAAGCAGACGCTGTTCTTGCCGGAGCGGGTGTCGCGGACCGCTTCGTCGTCTTTCACGCGGTCCGCGGCATGCGTCTCGACGGCGTGCGATGGCCCGTACAATCCTTTGCGACGATCGGTGACGCGCTCGGCCGTGAATTCGACGCGCAGATCGTTCTGACGGGAACGACAGAAGAGCGCCCGGTGATCGATGAGATCGCTGCTCGCATCAGTGCGCCGCACGCAAGCATCGCCGGCTTGACTTCGCTCCGCGCGCTGGCCGCCGTTCTCGAACGCTCTGCCTTGGTGGTCGCATTGGATTCGGGTCCGATGCATATCGCCGCCGCAGTCGGCGCGCCCACGGTCGGAATTTTCGCGCTCAAGACCGATCTGCCGCGACGCTGGCAGCCGCTCGGTCCGCGCGTGGCGCTCGTCGAACCTTCGTATCCGTGTCCGGGCTGTCGAAAGGAGACGTGCCGAACATTCGATTGTTATGCCGCCCTGACGCCCGACGCCGTCGTCGCCGCAGCCAGGAGTCTTTTCTAGTCGGACAATGGATTCCGTGCGTGAAATGAAAAGCACGGCGCGATGCCGGCGACCGATGTGGCGAAGCCCAAGATCACGGTGCAGCTGTGCACGTATAACCGGCGCGCGCTGCTCGGCCGCGTGCTGCAAGCGCTGTTCACGCAAGATCTCGATCCCGAGGACTACGAGATCGTCCTGGTCGACGATGGTTCGACGGACGGCTCCTATGAGTCGGTCATCGAAAAACTCGCGCCGCCATGCGCGCTGCACGTCGTCCGGCAGCGCAACGCCGGCCTCGCTCGCGGTCGCAATGCCGGAATCGCGCGAGCGCGCGGCGCGGTGATCATGTTCATGGATGACGACGTGCTGGCCACGCCGGGATTGCTCTCGGCGCACGTCCGTTTTCACAAAGCACATCAGCGGGCGATCTGCCGCGGCGGCGTGATCAACGTGTCATCGTTCGACGATCTTCCGCCCGCCCGCTACTCATGGCGCAACTACTCCGGCGCGTACTTCTGGACCACAAATGTCTCCGCGCCGCTCGCGCTCGTGCGCGAAGCGGGAGCATTCGATGAGCGTTTTTCGGAATACGGCTGGGAGGATCTCGAGCTCGGCTTCCGTTTGCGAACGATGGGAGTTCCGTCCATTCTCGCGCGCGACGCGCTTGTCTATCATTATAAACCGCCGGCGCAGCCGCAGGCATTCGACGGCATGATCCGTCAGGCGCGCGCGCAAGCGCGCACTGCGCGGCTCTTCGCCGAGAAACATCCGCATTGGCGAGTGCGGGTCGCAACCGGGCAGACGGCGCCTCAGCTTTTTCTGAGCGGCCTCGCGCGGGCGTTCGGTTGGCCTGCGCTGCTGCGCAAACTATCGCGCGACCGCGATGCCCGAAATGCGAACGCCCTCCAGCGCTGGGCCGCGGCGCGTCTCGCGCGCGCCGCGTATTTCGATGAGTTGCGCCGCACGGAAATCCGGTAGTCGGGCGCCGATGCATTGACGGCCGTCGACACGAGCCATCCGCCGAGAAAGATATTGCTGATCCGCACGGATCGCGTAGGCGATCTCGTGCTCACGACTCCGGCGATCGCTTCGTTCCGGAGATCGTGGCCGAATGCGCGCATTGAAATACTCGCCAACGACTATAACGAACCGGTCGTCCGCAACTCGCCGGACATCGATGTCGTGCACGTTCTCGCCCGGTCGACCGATAGGGTCAAAGCGAGGCAGATCGCAGAGGCGCTTGGACGAAACGTCGATCTGGCGATCGCACTGTCGCCGCGCACGCAAGACTATCTCCTCGCCGCGTGGAGCCGCGCACCGCGTCGGCTCGGGTACGTCTACCGGCGCCGCTACCTCTCGCGCATCGCGGCCCGCTATTTGTTGACCGCGCACGCCATCTCCGATGCCGACCCCGATCTCGCCGATCGGCACCCCGAACGCCCCGTCGCGCATGAGGTCCGGCAGGTCCAGGCACTGGTCGTGCTCGCAGGCGGCAGCCAGATGTCCGACGCGCTCGTTCTGCGCACTGGTCCCGATGACGAAGCATTTGCGCGCGAACGCGTGCCGGCAGGTTCTATCGGCTTGAATCTCTCGCCGCGTTGGTTCAACGAGAACTTTGGAATCGCGCCGACGAAGCTGACGATCGAACGACTCGCCGCATTGGACGCTCCGCTCGTCGTCACATACGGCGACGACGTGCGCGACATCGCGAAGTCCCTCCAAACCGCGCTCGTGCTGCCGAATATCACGTGGATATGCGGCGCATCCGTCTTGGAATGGGCTGCGACGCTCGCCCGCTGTTCGGTCGTCGCAACAGTCGATACCGGTGCGACGCACGTCGCAGCGGCGATGGGCGTGCCGGTGGTGGTCGTCTTCGAACGCCGCTACTACACGCTCAGTTCCCAGGAATGGTCGCCGTGGCGGGTGCCCAGCGCCCTTCTGTGCAAACCTACGGATGGCGCGGATTGCACGACACTCGTCGACGACATCGTCGCCGCGGTCGATCGGCTGCGCAGGCGTTAACGCACGGCGCCGACTCATCAGCATCGCCCGACACAGGCTTCAAACCTTTACGCGATATGCAACTATCCGTCGTCATACCGACGTACAACCGCTTGGACTCACTGCGCGAAGTGCTGCCGACGCTGCTCGCGCAGACGGTGGACGCGCGCTCGTACGAGATCATCGTCGCTGATTCGCGCAGCGTCGACGGCACTGCGGAATACGTCCAATCGCTTGCACAAGATCTCGACGCCGGACGGCTCGTGTATCGCCCGGGTGCCTACTCGGGGCGCGCCGCGGCGCGCAATGCGGGCGTCGCAGCGGCAACGGCTCCGATCGTGCTGTTCACCGATTCCGATATTCTCGCGTCGCATGATCTCCTCGAGCGTCACCTGGCCGTTCATGAGTCGAGCGCGGCGGATGTCGCGGTCGTGGGCTGCGAACTGCAAGTGGCATCGCTCGACGATTACCGCGCGCAGCGTGACAATCCGGAACTGCGCAAACCGCTGCATCCGGCGCAGCGGACCAGAATCTCGTGGCTCTATTTTCTCACCGGCAACGCGTCCGTGCGCCGCGCCGATCTCGAAGCGGTCGGCGGATTCGACGAGAGTTTCACCGGCTACGGTCACGAGGATCTCGAGCTCGGGTACCGGCTTGAGAAACGCGGCGTCGAACTCCGCTACGAGGCGCGCGCGGTCAACTATCATTGGCATCCCGTGCCGTACGAGGAACAAGTCGGGCGGAGCGAACTCGCCGGCGTTTCAACCGTGCGCTTCTACCGCAAGCATCCGGACGTCGAAGTCATGGCGAAACTGGGAATGACGCCCATCTCGCTTGCGCTGCATTCGTTCCTTCGCGCCGCGACGCCGCTGCGCAACGCGATCGAACGCGCGGGCGCATCGCAACCCAGGCCTAAGAAGAACACCTGGCCATACATCGCGCGGCAGATCGCATATCAATATCACTACGTCAGCGGCGTGAAACGCGCGCTGCGCGACACCAACGGAGCGAAGACTTGACCGACGACGCAATGCTGCACACGACCTGCGGCGACCTTACGGCAGCCCACGACGGACGCACCGCGACCATCCAGGGCTGGGTCAACAGCGCGCGCGATCACGGCGATCTGATCTTCATCGACGTCCGCGATCGTTTCGGCGTGACGCAGACCGTCTTCGACCCGAGCGTCGCGCCGCAAGCGGCGGCGCTCGCGAAGACGCTCCGATCCGAGGACGTCGTGCGCGTCGAAGGGCGCGTGCGTCGCCGGCCGGCCGGGACGGAAAATCAGAAGATCGCCACAGGCGAGATCGAGCTCGCCGCCGCTCAAGCGCAAGTGCTCAACCGGTCGCTCACGCCGCCGTTTCCCATCCATAGCGACGGCGATGTGGACGAGACACTGCGGATGAAGTATCGCTATCTCGATTTGCGGCGCCCGCACATGCAGCGCAACATCGCCTTGCGTCATCGCGCCCTCAAAACCGTGCGCGATTTCTTGGACGAACGCGGTTTTCTCGAAATAGAGACGCCGATGCTCATCAAGCAGACGCCGGAAGGCGCGCGCGATTTTCTCGTTCCGAGCAGATTGCATCCGGGCGAGTTCTACGCACTGCCGCAATCGCCGCAATTGTTTAAGCAGATCCTCATGGTCGCAGGCTTCCACCGCTACTTCCAGATAGCGCGCTGCTTCCGCGACGAAGCGTCTCGGGCGGACCGGCAACCGGAGTTCACGCAGATCGATATCGAGATGGCGTTCCCGACGCAGGACCACGTGATCGATCTCGTCGAGGGCATGATGGCGCGCGTCTTCGACGAGACGCTCGGCGTGCAGATCGCGACGCCGTTTCCCCGCCTGACGTACGCCGACGCGATGGCAACATACGGCGTGGACAAACCGGATCTGCGTTTCGGCCTCGAACTAGCCGACTATGGCCACGCTTTCGAGGGAACCGAGTTCAAGATCTTCGCTGCGGCGTTGGCGGCCGGAAAGCGGATCATCGGATTCGTCGATCCCGGCGGCGCGGCGCGTTCGCGGCGCGAGTTCGACGCCCTCGTTGAAAGCGCGCTCGCGCTCGGCGCGAAGGGCTTGGCTTGGATCGCGTTCGCAGATGACGGTCCGCGCTCTTCGTTGCCCAAGAGCGCTTTGACCCCGCAGATGCTCGATGCGCTCACCCGCATCGGCAAGGCGAAGCCCGGCGACGCCGTGCTGCTCGTCGCCGACGACATGGTCGAAGCCCAAACCCATGCCGGACAGCTCCGTCTGCACGTCGCCGGCGCCAAGGGTTTGCGCGACCCGAAACGTTTCGAATTCTGCTGGGTGCTCGACTTTCCGCTGTTCGAACGGGATGCGGAGAGCGGCGCGATAACGTCCATGCACCACCCGTTCACCGCGCCGGCGCCGGGTTTCGAAGCACTCGAAGGCGATCCGCTCGCGATCCGCGCGCAGCACTACGACGTCGTGCTCAACGGATCGGAGATCGGAAGCGGATCGATCAGAATCCACGACCCCGAACTCCAACGCCGTGTTTTCCGGATCCTCGGCTACACCGACGAGCAAGTGCGTGACCGCTTCGGCTTTTTGCTCGACGCCTTCGCATACGGCGCGCCGCCGCACGGGGGCATCGCACCGGGCGTCGATCGGCTCATACAGATGATGGTCGGCGCGGAATCCATCCGCGAAGTCATCGCGTTCCCGAAGAATCAGCGCTTCCAAGATCTCATGATCGAGGCACCGGCGCCGGTGCCGCCGGAGCTTCTGCGCGAGCTGTCGCTGCGCGTCGATGCACCGCGGACAGATGCCGCGCCGCAGGCGAAAGCATGACGCTGCGCCTCGTACCCGAGTCGGAAGCCGAAGACGAACGCGCCGTCGAAGTCTATCGCGATCTCAAACATTCGCTGCGCGTCCCGATCGTCGCGAGTCTGTTTCAAGCCTACGCGGCGTGGCCGCGCTTTCTCGACGCAATGTGGCGCCGGCTGCGGCCAAGCCTTCTCGCGGCTTCATTCCTGAAGCGTTCGCAGACCATCGCCGATACTGCCGACAGCGCGATCTCCGAGTGGCCGGTGGCAGACCACTCGAGCGCGCTTTCGATCCGGCACAACGCTCGCGAGATCGCTCGCATGCGCGATCTCGTGGAACTCTTCCATCACCTCAATCCAAAGCTGCTGATCATCGCTTCTGCCGTGGATGGGGCTTTGACCGACGGCGTGATCGGCGGCCTGGGCAACACAGGGCCCCGACAGCCCGGCGCGTCGTACGACATCGGCTACGACCATCGAACGGTCTCCGTCGCGTTTGCGAACGAGCGCGAGTCGCCATTGCGCGTCCGCTCGATATTCGAAGACATGAAATCTGTCGCCGATCCGTTTGCGATCGACGCGGAGCACCGAGCGATCGCGACGTCACCGGACTGGCTTGAGATCTGGTGGCGAGATTGCAAACCGACGTATTCGGACCCGCGCAGGGCCTCGCTCAGAGATAAGCTGCGCGACGACGGTCGCGCCGCCGCACAGGAATTGCCGTACCGTCTCGCGCTCAGCGGCGAGCTGCTCTCGGACCTCGGCGTTCAAGGGGCCGAGCGCGAGCAGATCACTCAGACGAACCGTCTCTTCTGCGAGTCATTGCCCGGTCTGATCATCGACACAGCAATCGCGCGCAAAGGCCTCAGATAAATAAAAGGGCCGACTTCATGTCGGCCCTTCGTCGTTGGTTGTTGACCGATCAGCTGCCTGATTCGATCCCGATCTTGTTGGCGACTTGCTCGGTGAACCAGACCGTGCTATTCGGTCCGACACAGATCCGATTGAGGCCGCTCGAAGCCGTTGGCACGATGTATTCGTTGACGACACCCGCCGTCGTTATCGTGCCGATGCTGTTCGCGTTTACTTCGGTGAACCAGAGAAGATTTGAACCGGCGGGACCGGCTGTGATGCCGACCGGACCGGCGTTGAACGTCAGAAGGTTGAAGTTCGTCGCGACGCCCGCCGGCGTCACCCGCGCGATCTGTCCGACGCCCGTCTCAGCGACCCAGAGATTTCCGTCGGGTCCGGCGGCGATGCCGTCGGGCTGGCTATTCGGCAACGGCAGCGTGTACTCGGTGATCGTGCCGGTTGTCGTGATGCGGCCGACTTTGTTCGTGCCGTTCTCGGTGAACCAGAGCGCGCCGTCCGGACCGTTCGTGATGCTGCTCGGTCGGGCGTGCAGGCTGGGCAAGGTATATTCCGTTATCGTGCCCGACGGCGTGATAGAACCCACGCGATTGCCATCGAACTCGGTGAACCAGACGTTCCCGTCCGGACCGCCCGTGATGCCGATCGGATCTGACTGCAGATGCGGGAGCGGATACTCGGTGATGACGCCCGCCGTGGTGATCTTCCCGATCTTGTCGCCGATAGATTCGGCGAACCAGAGGTTGCCATCCGGGCCGACCGCGATCTGGCTCGGGTCCGAGTTGCGCGTGCTGATCACAAAGCGCGTGGCCTTATGCGTCGTGGCGTTGATCGTGACGATCGCGCTCTTGTGGTGCTGCGCATACCAGATGTTGCCGTCCGGGCCCATCACGATTCCGGCGGGCTGGCTGGTCTTCTGCGCGATCGCGAGCTCCGTGATCACCGACGTGAACGAGGGATTCGCGCCATGGGCGCCCGGGCGCGCGATGTAGCCGCTCGCACCGCCTTGCCCACCTGCAGGAAGGACCGATTTGCCCGAGCACGCAGCGAGTGCAAGCGCGGCGCACGCGACGGACACGATTCGCACTGTCGTCTTCATATGAATACTCACAAACTCCCAACTAAGATTCGTCTAGAGAAGAGGCTTTATAGTATCATCACGGCCTTGGCCGGCGGTAGGCAATTTAGGCCCTAACGTTAGTCCGATTCGGCCGACGATTGTGCGGCAGGCAGGCGGCCGCTCGGCGCGATCAGGTAGACGGCGCCATGCGATCCGCCTTGCCAAACTCGCTCGAACTGCTTGCGATCATAGATGCGTCGGATCGAACCGGCTTGCGCATACGGGTCGTTGACGATGACGTCGCCTCTGCTCGTGAATCCGCGCACCACGAGCAAGTGGCCTGCGGTTTTGGGGTACGGCGCGCCGTCGAGATCGCCCGGGCCTACGCGAATGCTCGCTACGACGGGCACGCCGTCAGCGATATATCGCTCCAAATCAGCCAGCGAGGGCAGTCTTGCCACCCAGCCTTCAAGTCCGTGCTGCGACGCGAACGCCACGTTGAACGGCCAATTGCCGCACCCGTCATAAGCCGGATCGTACGTGCCGGCCGCCGCATCGGCGACATCGACGTCCCAATCTGGGTTTCCGGATTTGCGCGCCCAGTACGCCATCACCATGGAGATGCTCGCCGGACTGCACCACGAATCGCCGCCGCCGCCATAGCGGCCGCCTTCGGAACCGATGCGTTGCGTCCGCTCGGGAACGGGCAAGTCCATGCCCCACGCCGTCGAACGCCGGGCATCGCCCTGTGAGACCGAACGATGCGTGTCCGTATCGGTGGTCACGGCGAGCAGCCGCAGGGACGGTGCCTCACCGCCGGGCGGTGAGTGCATGATGACGCGCAGCTGCACAGCGTTTGCAGTCTGCGCCAGCACGAGCGTGTCGGTATCCACTCTGCCATCGGCGTCGTGTTGACCGTTGCGCGAGCGCCGGTGGCCGCCGCTCAAGTCCGGGCTCCACTCGCCCATATCGAACCATGCCGTCCAACGCTGACCGATGCGCGCGCGCATGCCGACATCGACCCACCCCGCGGGCGGGGATTCGATATTCCACGAAGCGATCGCCGACGTGAACCCCGATGGCACCGCATGGACTGCGGATTCGTAATCACGGCGCACCGGTTCCGGGAAGCGAATCACGAATACCGCCGCGGCGAGCATGCAGGCTGCGGTCAGATCTGCCATTCCCAGGCGTTCCAATAGTCCGTGATCACAGGTGCGGGCTTGAAGTTCTTCAGATCGGAGTTGTATGCGATGACGTTCTGATCCCAGTAGATCAAGAGCATCGGCGTTTCATCGAGCAAGATCTTCCAGGCGGCCCGATAGTCCGCGCGCCGGCGCGCATGATCGTAGCTCACCTGCGCGTCCTTCAGATATGCGTCCACGACCGGGTTGCAATAGAAATTCGTGTTCGAGCCGTGGTGTGGAAAGTAATCGCATCCGATTCCTGCGAGGTCGTCGGGATCTGTGCCCTCGGTGTTCAGGATCAACGCCATGTCGTAGTGGCCGCCGTACAGCGGTCCATCCGGCGCGAACAGCACGGCGCCTTCGTAGTTCTTGGCATCGAGTTCGATGCCGACCGCCTTCAGCTCCGAGGCGATGAGCGCTTCTGCGTCTTGATTCAGCAGATTGCTCGTCGCTGTCGAAATCGTCAGCGCGAGCCGCACGCCGTTTTTTGCGCGCACGCCGTCGCTCCCGATCCGCCATCCATCTGCGTCCAACATGTGCGCGGCGGCCGCCGGATCGAACGGCGCCGGCTTGAGGTCGTTCGCGGCCCAGGAGAACGGCGGGATGTCGGTCACGGCGCGCACGCCCAACCCGCCGTAGACGGCTCGGATGAGCCGATCGACGTCGATCGCCCGCACGATCGCACGGCGCACGACGACATCTGCGAGCAAGGGACTCTTGCAGTCGAAATCGAGATGGCGGTAGTTCGCCTGTAGGACCGTGGAGACCCGGATGCCCGCGATCGTATTCAATTGCGGCACGAGTGATTTCGTAACGCCGTCCACCATATCGATGTCGTGCGATTTCAGCGCGGAGAACAGCGTGTTGACATTGGGGATGATCTCGATGTCGATGGTGTCGAGCTTCGGCTTGCCGCGCCAGTAGCGCGGGTTGGCGCCAAAGACGATATCCTGACCCGATATCCATTGTTTGAGCACGAACGGTCCGTCCCCGATCGGCGCGCGGTCGTATGCGATGTTGTTGAGCGTCGCGTATTTTTCCAAGAGATGTTTCGGCAGCGGCGTGAACGTGCCGGCCGAGAAGAGGTAGACCGCAGCCGCGAGCGGCTTCTTCAAGACGAAGGTCACCTGGTGCGCGTTATCGCGTTGGATGGCCTGGATCTGGTCGTATCCCTGCGTGTACACCACCGGATTACGGCCATCCACGATCGCATGCCACGTGAAGATCACGTCGTCGGCCGTCACCGGCGCGCCGTCCGACCAGACGACGCCTTGGCGCAGCTTGAATGTGATGCGCAAGCCGTCGCCGCTGATCAACCCGTTCGCTTGCGTCGGCACGACGGTGACAAGCGACGGAACCGGCCTTTCGTGGTCGTCGAAGCGGAAGAACGGTTCGAATAAGAGCGATGTGACGTCGTCCGCGGATTCCTGATTCGAGAACATGCGGATGAGCGAATTCGGTTCTTCCGCCTCGCTCAGGCGCAGCGTGCCGTGGATCGTCCAGGGATTGGCCGTGCGCGGCCCCACGCTTGCGGACGTCGTGCCGACCTTGCTGCACGAAACGAGCGCGACGGCCGCCGCGAGCAGCGCGATTCGGCGCATCACGATGCGCGCCGCCGCTTGACCGTCTCCTCTGCCGCGCGCGCGATCGCATGCCACAGCTTGTCGGCGCCATTGCGCACGACGTCGTCGGCCGGCAGACCCGTTTCGAGTTCAGCCGCGGCGATCGCCTCGCGCGCCTCCGGCTCGGCCAAACCGGCGGTGTTCAGCGCGATCGCCGCGCAACGCGCCCGCTTGACGCGCGCCAAGATCTGCTCGTGATCGCGGGCGAGGTCGCGCAACGACGGTATCGCAACGTCGAAGTCTTCGATCGTCTGCTGGCCCGCGCGGTGGCAGAGCACCAAAAGGTCAGGTGCGCTTCCGTACATGAGTCCGAGCGTAACGGGCCCATAGGCCGGGTGATGGATCGCGCCTTGACCTTCCACGAGCGTGATGTCGGTGCCGGGCGAGACGCCCGTGACCAACTGCTCCGCGGCGCCGGTGACGAAATCCGATATCACGCGATCGACCGAGATGCCCGAACCGGCGATCATGATGCCGGTTTGGCCGGTCGCCACGAATTCCGGTCGTGCGCCGGCCGCGCGTCCGGCCTGCTCGAGTTCCAGCATCACGGTCATCTTGCCGATCGCGCAATCGCTGCCCACCGCGAGCACGACGACCTGCGGAACGCTGTATGCCGCACCCGAGAATATCGGGATCGGCTCGGGCGGCCGGCGCACATCCCAGAATTGCGCACCGGTCCTCTTCGCGCGGCCCGAGAACTCCGGATCGTCGGCGAGGAATTCGTGCAGCCCGCTCACGATCTCCAAGCGCGCTTCGATGGCGTCGAGAACCCGCGGCCGGAATGCCGCCGGCAAGAAACCGCCGGCGTTCGCGACGCCGATGAGCAGTGATGTGGGAGAAAATGCAAGCGCCTCGGCCACGCTCGCGACGATCGGCGCGTCGCAGCGCACGTGCGGATGGAGCTCGTTCACGCGACGGCCGGCAGCGGTCGTGTCGATGACCGCGACCACGTCGTCTCGCCCGTAACGCATAACGCCGAACGCCGTCTTCGCATGACGATCGGCTATGAAACCCTCGGTGAGAACCGCGTAACGCCGGTGCGTCGGCATGGCTTGATTTACGCCGCTTTGCGCGGTCGCACCCCTAGCCCCGGCGCAGTGGGCAGACGCATTTGCCCGCCGTCGTAGAGCAAGCCGGCGTACGGATCGTCCGTGATGAGCAGCGGACCATCGAGGTCTGCGTAATCCACCATCGGCGATAGCTGCGCCGCCGCGGTGCACAATATCGACGACTCGATCATGCAGCCGAGCATGATCTTCATCCCCATAGCTCGCGCCGCGTGGATCATCCGGATGGCTTCGCGCATGCCGCCGCATTTCACAAGTTTGATGTTGATCGCATCGACGCAACCAAAAAGCGGCGCGAGATCATCAAGCGTAAGGCAATCCTCGTCCGCCATGATCGGCACGCCGGCATTTTCGCGCACGTATCGCAGCCCGGCGGGATTGCCGGCGGCGATGGGTTGCTCGCAGAATTCGAGATCGAAACGCCGGAGGTCACGCAAATGACTGACCGCTTCTTCAGGGGTCCACGCTTCGTTCGCATCCACACGGATGATGCCGCGATAGACGGAGCGCATGGCCTCAAGCGCCGCGATCTCATTGCCCGCGCCCACTTTGACTTTGAGGATGGGCATGTCGAGCGCTTCGCGCGTCTTGCTCAGCATTTTTTCCACGTCATCGATGCCGATCGTGAACGACGTCTGCAGCGCCTTCGCCGGATCCAAGCCGAGGAGACCGTACACGGGTATTCCAAGGCGCCTGCCGACCCAATCGTGCAGGGCGAGATCCAAGGCGCACATCGCGCCGCGTTGGTCAGATGGAAGTTTGCCCAGCACTTCGTCGATATGCCAGAGGTTCGCGCAAGTCAGGTCGAGTTGGCGCAGCTGGCGCTCGACAAGACCAGCATTTTCGCCATAGCGTTCTATCGGGGCGGATTCGCCGACCGCATCGATGCCGTCGGCGCTCAGGCGCAGAAGAAGCGTCTGCGCGACGTCTTCTGACGAGCGCGCGATCGTGAACGTGTGGCGCAAGTGCATGACCAGCGTTTCATATTGAAGCGTAGGCGTCATGCGCCCTGAGATTGGGGGGCGCCGCACCAACCTCCCTTCGCTTTTGTCAAGACTTGTTTTCGTTTATGCGGCGTGTTAGGGTGAAGCCCTAAAGCGCGGTTGCGCTCCCTGCGGTGTACGTCAGCCTGTCTCGTGTTTGAACCACAAACAACACGAGAGGGAGCCGAACTCCGGGCGTCTTGTGCAAGCCCTCCTCGAAGAGGGAAGCCTTCCGGCGCTTGGGTCAGCACCCACCTGCTAAAGCGGGTTCGATCTCCGGCAGGCAACGGCTCAATGGGGAGCTCGATCGCGAAGGAAGGGGCCGGCTTTATGCCGGCCCTTCTTATTTCACAATTTGTTTTTCGCGTCATAATCGCTTGCGGGGCGCCAAAAGCGGAACATCGCAAGCAGCGTGAGCCACGCAGCGATGTAACAGGCGTACCTGCCGGTATCACCATACTCTCCCGCATTCGCGTAGAAATAGAAAAAACCACAAATCCCGACCAGTACCACGACTAGGCGCACGTCACGGGACTGCGGCCTTTCCGTCGGGTTGTCTGCGCCACGCCGCGATGAGAGCTTCAAAACGACCGACGGCGAGCTGCTCGCCGACCAGCGCGATGAAACCTCGATAGCCTGAACTGCGAATCACATCGATTGACCGCCGGTCATCCGAACGCGCAGTCACGAGGACTGTTTCATCGAGGAGCGCGCGAAAATCGGTGCTCTTGTCGCCGGCCAAGTCCTCCGCACGCGTCGCGATGCGGAGCCATGCAGAGTCGCATTCTTTTTGCGCTCGTTTCATGTCGGCGGGCGACGCGACCAACGACCCTTCGTCCCCGCGTTCGAGTGCGAGCGTGATATTCGCGCGCTTGGCGTCGACGCACGCCGCCTTCAGACCGCGGATGAGCTCGCGCCAGGCGATACCTGGTGATCCGTCGGGTACGCCCGCGACCGAAAAACGCAACAGCGGTGAGCCCAGCTCGGCCGCATGACCGATCCACGGCAGAAAACCCGCCACGGACGCATCTATATCGGCGCCGCCAAGGGCTACGGGCGACCGTACGCCTGCGACGGTCAGGCATCGGTCCGCGCAGAGCTTCTTCAATTGCGCGAGATAGTCGCCGTCCGTGCGCGGAAAATACGCCCCGTCGAACTCGACGCCGTCGACATCGAGCTCGCTTGCGCAGACGTCGATCCACTCCAACTGCGTAAGCGCGCCATTGTCGAGCGCTCGGCCGAACGCCGCCGTGCTGCAGCAGAGCTTCATGCCCGCGCGTTCTGCGCGCTTGATGCGTTCTCCTAACGGCGTCGTAGGTCACGCGCTCGATGGATACGAACGGTCGGCCGATGACCGAGGGACGCGTTCGTCTACTTTTCGTTTGCAGCGGCAACATCTGCCGAAGCCCGCTTGCGCAGGTCATGGCGCACGCGGCATTGCGCGAAGCGGATGTCGACGCGGTGGTGGAGAGCTGCGGCACAGCCGCGATCGACGGTCTATCCGCCGAAGCCGGGGCGCGCCGGCAAGCGGAATCGATCGGACTGTCGCTGGACGCGCATCATGCGCAGCCGATGACGCGAGAATTGATCGCCAACTCGTCGCTGGTCGTCTGCGTCACCGATCGTCATCGCGATTATCTCCACCGTTTCTTCCCCGAAGCGAAAGCGAAGATCGTCAGCTTCGACAGCGTGACCGGCATGGGAGACATTCCGGACCCTTACGGTGGAACCGAGTCGGATTACCGTGACGTGCGCGAACAACTGGCGAAAGGCATGCCGAAAATCGTCGCCGCATTGACCGGTCAAAAAGGTCGCTCCCACAGACGCAAGCGAACGTAACGGCTCTGACTTATGAGCGCAAAACATCTCCGCATCGCCGTCGGCGCCGACCACGCGGGCTTTCTCTATAAGACGCAGATCGCCGCCGTGCTGCGCGAACTCGGACACGAAGTCGTGGACTTCGGCACGTACTCCACGGACCCGGTCGACTATCCGCCCATCGGGTTCAAGGTAGGTGAAGCTGTCGGGCGCGGCGAGTTCGACCGCGGCGTGCTCGTGTGCGGCTCGAGTCTCGGCATCGCGATCGCGGCGAACAAGGTGCATGGCGTTCGTGCCGTCTGCATCGCCGAACCGTACTCCGCACGCCTCAGCCGTCAGCACAACCATGCGAACATCATCTGCTTCGGCGAGCGTCTCACCGGTTGGGAGATGGTCGTGGAGTGTTTGCACGTCTGGCTCGATACGGAAGCCGAGGGCGGCAGGCACGAACGCCGAGTCAAAGAGCTCGATGACTACGACCAGACCGTCGCCGCCGCGCAGGGAGAAAACGCTTGAACGCGCGGCTGCTCGAGGCCGGAGTACTTGCTGCGCAAGATCCGGCGGTCTACGACGCCATCGCAAAAGAAGAAGAACGCCAGAGCAAAAATCTTGAGCTGATCGCATCCGAGAACTACGTCAGCGCCGCGGTTCGCGAAGCGGCAGCCTCCGTGCTGACGAACAAGTACGCCGAGGGCTATCCGGGCAAGCGGTACTACGGCGGCTGCGAATACGTGGACGTCATCGAGACGCTGGCCATGGAGCGCCTGAAGCAGCTCTTCGGCGTCGAATATGCCAACGTGCAGCCCCACTCGGGCGCGCAGGCCAACATGGCGGTCTACTTCTCTGCGCTGAAACCGGGCGACGTCATCATGGGCACGGCGCTCGACCATGGCGGCCACCTCACGCATGGCAGCAAAGTCAACTTCAGCGGCAAGTTGTATGACGTCGTGCCGTACATGGTGGACGCGAAGACCGAGCGGTTCGATTACGATTCGATACGCGCGATAGCGCGCGAGCGCAAGCCGAAGATGTTGGTGGCGGGCTGGAGCGCTTACTCACGGACCGTGGATTGGAAGGCGTTCGCCGATATCGCGCACGAGGTCGGCGCCCTGCTCTTCACCGACATCGCGCACGTCGCCGGACTTGTCTGCACCGGTTTGTATCCGTCTCCGGTCGGCCACGCCGACTACGTCACGACGACCACGCACAAGACGCTGCGCGGACCGCGCGGCGGTGTCGTCATGTGCAACGGAGAGCTCGGCAAAGGCATTTCAAAGACCACGTTCCCGGGCATTCAGGGCGGGCCGCTCATGCACATCATCGCGGCCAAAGCGGTCGCGTTCGCCGAAGCGTTGCGGCCCGAGTTCTCGGACTACGCGCGTCAAGTCGTCAGCAATGCGCGCACGCTGGCGGAAACGCTGCAAGCCGGCGGCGTACGCATCGTCACCGGTGGAACCGATAATCACCTGATGCTCGTGGATGTCTCGTCGCGCGGCTTGACCGGCAAGGATGTGGAAGTCTACCTTGATGAGATCGGGGTGACGGTCAATAAGAACACGATACCTTTCGATAAGAATCCGCCTTCGGTCGCGAGCGGCGTGCGCGTCGGCACGCCGGCTGTCACGACGCGCGGCATGAAAGAGGCGGAGATGCGCGAGATCGGTGCGATCATGATCGCCGCCATGGACGACATGAGCAGCCGGGCGCGCGTCGATGCGTTGCGTTCGCGCGTCTACGGACTGACGTCGCAATTCGGCGTGCCGTAAGGCACGAGCGGACGAGAGCAGCACACATCGTGGAGCCGCGCGAGTTCCCCAATCTCACGGTGCTGTCGCATCCGCTCGTGGACGACAAGCTGGGACGACTGCGCGACGCCGCCACATCGCATAAAGAATTCCGCGAGCTGTGCACGGAGCTCGCGACGCTGCTCGCCTATCCTGCGACGGAAGATCTTGAGACGCGGGAGACCCGCGTCGCCACACCGGTGGACTGGGCAGCGGCGAAATCGCTCGTGAGCGTTCCTTTGCTCGTGCCGATCCTGCGCGCCGGACTCGGTCTCGTGCCCGGCTTTCATGCGCTCCTGCCGCAAGCGCAAGTCGCGCACGTCGGCATGTATCGCGACCCGGATTCATTGCAGGCGGTCGCATACTACGCGAACCTGCCCGACGATCTTCGCGGCCGTCGCGCGTTTGTGCTCGACCCGATGCTTGCCACCGGCGGCTCGGCGGTCGCCACCATCGATCTCCTCGTCGATCGCGGCGCGCGCCCGACCGACATCGTGGTCATCACGTTGATCGCCGCGCCTGAAGGATGCGGCGTCGTCGCAGGCGCGCACCCAGAAGTCAAGGTCTTCACGTGCGCGCTCGATCGTCACCTCAACGCGCACGGTTACATCGTGCCGGGCTTGGGCGATGCGGGCGATCGGCTGTTCGGGCGGGGCGCCGGCCGCAAGCCGGAGACGCACGGCGGCCGAGCGACATGACGGCGGCCAGCGAACGGCCATCGTGGGACGCCTATTTCATGGCGATCGCCCACGCGGTGGCATCGCGCTCCACGTGTTCGCGTCGCTCCGTCGGCGCGATCATCGTGAAGGACAAGCGGATCCTCACGACCGGCTACAACGGAGCGCCCATCGGTTTGCGGCACTGCGATCACACCGACGGCGGTGACATGCTGCACGGCCACTGCGCGCGCTCCACGCACGCGGAGCAGAACGCGATCGTCCAAGCAAGCCGGCACGGCGTCGCGATCTCAGGCAGCACGCTCTATTGCACGGCGAGCGCATGCCTGACGTGCGCCAAACTGCTCGTGAACGGCGGCATCACGCGAATCGTCTACGATGATCCATACCCCGACGACTTGGCCGTCGCCATGTTCCGCGAGGCGCAGATACAAGTGGACCGCTTCTCGTGATCGTTCTGACGACGACAACGCTTGCCCCGGCCGTGACGACCACGCCTGTAGGGCGGACCTTTACGGTCCGCCCGGCCGACCTTAAAGGTCGGCCCCACATCGGCGCTGCCACCGTCCACCATGCAGCGCCGGGCATCCAGTCGCTCCCCGGCGACGTGAATATCGGCTGGCTGTGCGCGATAACGTTTGTGCTTGCTGCGATCGCGTGCGCCGTCGTCACGCCGCTCGTCCGGCGTATGGCGTTTCGCGTCGGCGTGTTCGATGAGCCCGACGGCGAACGCCGCGTGCATACCGAGCCGACGCCCAGGCTCGGCGGCATCGCGATCTTCTTGGGTTTCATGCTTGCGCTCTTCACCACGCTGAATTTCGCGCTGACGCATTCGTACGTCATCCATCATTATTTGGATACGCCCGATCTCGCGCATCTCATCGGCCTGCTGTTCGGCGGCACGTTGATGATGGGCGTCGGATTGTGGGATGACATCATGGCGATGCGTCCGCGGCGCAAGTTCCTCGCACAGTTCGTGGTCTCGCTCGTCACGATCGTCATGTACGGCTTCACGATCGATCAGATCAAAGTGCCGCATTTCGGTCTTGTGGACTTCGGATGGTTCGCCGTGCCGTTCTCGATCTTCTGGTACATGGGCATGGTGAACGCGATCAATTTCCTCGACGGCTTGGACGGCCTCGTGGCCGGCGTCACGCTGATCTCTTCGATAACGATGCTCATCGTCTCGGTCTGGAAGGGCCAGTATCTCGTCGCGATCACGATGGCGGCGCTCGCCGGCTCCGCCGCCGGATTTCTGCCGTTCAACTATAATCCGGCGCGCATCTTCATGGGCGATGGCGGATCGCTCTTCATCGGATTCGTCCTCGCCAGCGCCGCAGTCGAAGGACGCGCGAAAGGTGCGATCGCTATCTCACTCGTTCTGCCGTTCCTCATCATCTTGGCGTTCCCGATCCTCGACACGGCGAACGTCATCGTCAAACGGCTGCGCGCCGGCACGCCGCTCTTCGCCGCAGATCGCAGCCACACACACCACCGGCTGCTCGATCTCGGTCTATCCCAGCGGGCTGCCGTCAACGTCATCTATGCGGTGTGCGGGGCGCTCTGCGCGATCGTGCTCGTTCTCGCCCGACCAGGTGGCCCGCACCTGTTTTGAATCAAAAACTGCGCGTCTGCGTCGTGTTCGGCACGCGCCCCGATGCCGTGAAGATGGCGCCTGTCGTTCACCGTCTTTCCGCGGATCCAGGCATCACGTGCATCACGGTCGCTACCGCGCAGCATCGCGAGATGCTCGATGAAGTACTGGGGCTGTTCGGCGTCACGCCCGAGTACGATCTCGCGGTGATGACGGAAGGCCAGACGCTCACGGACGTCACGACACGCGTGCTCGAGCGGATGGGAAGCGTGCTTGACGACGCGCGGCCCGACGTCGTCCTCGTGCACGGCGACACGACAACGTCGACCGCCTCCGCGCTGGCAGCATATTATAAGAAGATTCCGGTCGGTCACGTCGAGGCTGGACTGCGCACGGACACGATCTACGAGCCGTTCCCCGAAGAGATGAACCGTCGCCTGACCGGTGTGATCGCGACGCATCATTTCGCGCCGACACCCACTGCGAAAGCAAACCTGCTGGCGGAAGGCAAGGCGCGTTCGTCCATCGTCGTCACCGGCAACACGGTGATCGACGCGTTTCTCTGGGTTCACGCGCGATTGCAGCCAGGCGATGCGCCGGACATTCCGACAAGGCGCCTGCTTTTCGTCGAAGCGCATCGCCGCGAAAACCTCGGTGCTCCGATGGAGGCGATCTGCCGGGCGCTCAAGACGGTGGTCGAAGCGCACGACGACCTCACGCTGCTCTGGCCCGTGCATCCGAATCCCGCAGTCGTGGAAGTCGTGCGCAGGACGCTCGACTGCGTGCCGCGCGTCCGGCTCGTCCAGCCGATGTCGTATCGCGCGCTCGTTGCCGCGATCGGCCGATCGACGATCATCGCGACCGATTCCGGCGGGCTTCAAGAGGAAGCGCCGTGTCTCGGCCGGCCGGTCGTCGTGTTGCGCCGCGTCACGGAGCGGCCGGAAGGGGTCGCAGCCGGCACGCTGCGACTTGTTGGAACCGACGAAGCGCTCGTGACGAAGACGCTCAACGACTTGCTTGACGATCGCGCGGCGTACGATGCGATGGCCAGAGCGAGCAATCCGTACGGCGACGGAAAGGCCGCCGATCGGATCGCGCGCGCGCTGCTCGCGCACTATCGCGGCGGTGAACCGGCGCCGGAGTTCGATCCGTCGCTTCCGCCGACACTGCCCAACGCGCGGTGAATCCGAAGGCCTCGAGCTATCTTCAGCTCGCCGGCGCCGGGAGCAGTATCGTCGGCACGCTTGTCGTCGGTCTCTTGCTCGGACTGGCGGCGGCGAGATACCTGCACTGGGAATGGGCGGCGCCGGTCGGATTGATTCTCGGTTTCGTCGCCGGCATCGTGTCAGCGTACCGGCGCTTCACATCTTCATAGCCGGCGGACCATAAAGGTCCGCCCTACACCGCACGCTCTCGGAGGTCGGCATTTGGGACGGCGCGAACCCGGTCGTTCCGATGGAAATCTACCGCCCCTTTCAGGCAGCGGTCGCATCGCGTAGTGCGGCAGTCGCACTCGCGGCGGCTTCTCTGCTGTCGGTCGCCTGGCACGCCTACATCCCCGCGCTCGCGTTTATCGGTGGGACCTTAGTAAGTCTCGCGTGCCAATTCCACATCGCTAGAAGTTTCAACCGATTGGTGAAAGGCGGCAAACGCTATCTACCGTTTCTCCCGGTCGAAGGCGTATTGCGCGTGCTTCTGGCTGGTGCAGCGCCCTTTCTGATCGTCGGACGCGGACCATGGCTCGGTTACTTCACATACCTTGCCGGATTTGTCGCACCGCTGGCAGTAGCGATTCTGGTATATCATAAACAAATCGTTGACGGTCGCGACAACGCGAACGCCTAAAGGGAAACGATGCACGAGACCATCGGAACTCATCCGCTCTGGGTGATTCCGTTCATGCCCGCGCCGTTCAATACTGTGCACGCGGACACGGTTACCATCACGTGGATCGCCATGGCGATCGTGCTCGTGGCGGTCGGCGTGCTCGCGCAGATGCATCCCGTCACGCGCCTTTCCAAACGCTACTCGTTTCTTGAGCTGATCGTCACCGGCATCGCGAGTCAAGTCGAGACGATTCTCGGCAAGAACGGCCTGCCGTTCGTTCCTTTCATCCTCTCGCTCTTCATGTTCATCTTCGTGCTCAACGAGATCGGGCTATTCCCCTTCATCGGTATGTCGCCGACCTCCGATCTGAATACGACCGCCGCGCTTGCGATCTTCACCATCCTGCTCATTCAAGGCGTCGGCATCGCGCGAAAGGGTCTGGGCTATTTCGGCCATCTCGTCATCAGGCCGCTCGGCCTCGGCATCCCGATGCTGCCGATCATGATCATCGACGAGCTCGCGCGGCCGGTCACGCTTGCGATGCGGCTCTTCGGGAACATCTTCGCCGGTGAGATATTGTTGGTGGTGGTCTCGGTCGTCATCGCCGCGCATCTCGGCATCATCTCGGCGCTGGCGAACGGCGGTCCGATCTTCATCTACGTGTTCAACATGCTCATCGGGCTCATCCAAGCGGTCGTATTCACGTTGCTCACCGCCGCGTACCTCATCACTCCGACGTCCGACGAACCTCACTAAAGGGAGAACACATGGAAAACGCTATTTTGGTTTCAGCCGTCATCATCGCGTTCGCGTTGATGGTCGGTTTCGCGGCCTTCGGGTCCGCGATCGGTGACGGCATCATCGGCAGCAAGGCCGTGGAATCGATCGCACGGCAGCCGGAAGCCAGGCCGAACATATTCTTCTTCTACTTCCTCGGATTCGGCATCCTGGAGGCATTCCCGATCATCGCGATCGCGCTCGCCTTCTTTCTTCTTATCGGCGGCGGCGGGCTCGGCGTGATGTCGGTGCTCAAGCCGATCCTCGGCAAGTAGTCCGCGAAAGACCAGCATGCTGCTCTCGATCGACGGCACGTTCCTCGTCCAGATCCTGAACTTCGTCGTGTTCTGGACACTGCTGAACTATGTGTTCATCAGACCGACGAGGCGCGCGATCGAGGCTCGTCAGCAGGCGATCGATGCAGTGAATCGCGCCGCCGAGGAATTGCGCAAGCGCGCCGAAGCGCTGAACGCACAGGCCGAATCGCTGTTGGACGGAACGCGCCGCCGCGCCGACGAGCTGCTGCGCGCTGCAGCTGCGCAAGCCGCCGATGAAGCCGATGCCATCGCGCGCCGCGCCGCCGCCGATGCGGCTGCGTCCGTTCAGCTCGCTCACGCGACCGTCGCCGCGGAGCGCGCGGCAGCCGTCGCGAACCAAGGGCCGCTCGTCGCCGAACTTGCGCGCGCCATGGTCGCCAAGGCGACCGATCTCGAAAGCGTGGCGTAGGATGAGCACGCCCGATCTCACCGATCCGGTCTTTATCGCGAAGGTCATCGACTTCATCATATTCGCGATCGCGATCGTTTACATATTCCAGAAGTTTCTCAAGCCGCAGCTCGTCGCGGTGCAAGAGGCGCAGAACAAGGCAGTCGCCGACGCCGACGCCTATCGCCGGAGCTGCGCCGAGGCGGTGGAGACGGCGCAACGGGATCTCGAACAGGCCGGCAAAGATTCGCAGCGCATGGAGTCGACAGCCGATGCACAGGCAAAGCGGATGGTTGCCGACGAGATCGCGGAAGCAGGCGAACGCGCGAAACGCGTCGTTGACCATGCGGCGGGCGAGCTCGAACGCGAACGCTTTCGCGTCCGACGCGAGCTTCTCGAAGAGACGGTAGATCGGGCACATGCGCAAGCGCGCGAAGAAGTGCAGCGCGGACTAACGCCGGCCCGCCAGCGCGCGCTCGTCGAACGTATGCTCACAGATCTTGAGCGCAGCCGTGTTTAAAGAGACTGTGGCCCGACGCTATTCCGCCGCGCTTTTCGCTCTCGCGAAGGACGCAGGCACCATCGATGCGACCGTGCGCGAACTCGACGCGTTTGTCGCAGCGCTCAAGAGCGATCCGTCTATCGCCGAATTCTTCGGCTCGCCGGTGATCGAGCGCGCGCGCAAGACCGAGCTGCTCAAGAGCGCGCTCGATGGGCGCGCAAGCGAGCTCATCTCGGGATTCCTGGCCTTGTTGGTCGCGAAGCGGCGCGAGAACCTCGTCGAGACGATCGCGCGACAGATGCACGAGCTTTCCGACGAAGACGCGCAGCGCGCGACTGCCCACATCGCAACGCCCGCAGGGTTGGATCCAGCAGAACTCGCCGACCTCGCCCGGCGCCTTTCAAACGTCTACAAACGCACCATCGTGCCCCAGGCGAAGGTGGATCCCGGCATTCTGGGCGGCGCCGTCGTGCAGGTCGGCGACAAGTATGTCGACGCCAGCATCGCCGGCAAACTCGAAGCGGTTCGCCGCCATTTGCTCGCGCACGTCGACGCCCCCGGCTCGACGTCCCCGAACGGAAAAGGAAGTCAGTAGATGATCAATGCGGATGAGATAGCCGGTATCCTCAAGGCCCAGATACTGAACGCGCGGACGCAAGTCCAAGAGGACGAAGTCGGCACCGTCATAGAGGTCGGCGACGGCGTCGCGCGCGTCTATGGGCTGTCTGCGGTCGGTTTGAACGAGCTCGTTCAATTCCCAAATGGCCTGTTCGGCATCGCGTTCAACCTTGAAGAGGACAACGTCGGCGTCGTCATCATGGGTCCCGACGTTGAGATCAAAGAAGGCGCGACGGTGCGCCGCACCGGCAAGATCATCTCGGTGCCCGTCGGCGACGGCGTGGTCGGGCGGATTGTCGATCCGCTCGGTCAGCCGCTCGACGACAAAGGACCGGTCAAGACGACTCGCACGCGGCCCATCGAAACGCAAGCGCCAAGCGTGGTCCAGCGCCAACCGGTTCACGAACCGATGCAGACCGGTATCAAGGCCATCGACGGCCTCGTGCCGATCGGGCGCGGCCAGCGCGAGCTGATCATCGGGGACCGGCAGACCGGCAAGACCGCGCTTGCGGTCGACTCGATCATCAACCAAAAGGGCAAAGGGGTCATCTGCATCTATGTCGCGATCGGCCAGAAAGCGTCGACCGTCGCGCAGCTCTACAAGATCCTCACCGATGCCGGGGCGATGGATTACACCACGATCGTCGCGGCCAACTCCGGCGACCCGGCGAGCTTGCGCTACATCGCCCCGTACGCGGGCTGCGCGATGGGTCAAGAACTCATGTACGCGGGCAAGCACGTGCTCATCATCTATGACGATCTCTCAAAGCACGCGCAGGCATATCGCGAGATCTCACTCGTTCTGCGCCGCCCGCCTGGGCGAGAAGCGTATCCGGGCGATATCTTCTATCTGCACTCACGCCTCTTAGAGCGTGCGGCCAAGCTCTCGGACGAACTCGGCGCAGGGTCGCTCACCGCGCTGCCGATCATCGAGACGCAGCAAGGCGACGTCTCGGCATACATCCCGACGAACTTGATCTCCATCACGGACGGACAGATCTATCTCGAGACCGGCTTGTTCTTCAACGGAATCCGCCCGGCCATCGACGTCGGCTTGTCGGTCTCTCGCGTCGGCGGCAACGCACAGACGAAAGCGATGAAGGCGGTGGCCGGCCAACTCCGGCTTGAGCTCTCGCAGTATCGCGATCTCGCAGCGTTCTCGAAGTTGGCCTCGGACCTGGACAAAGCGACGCAAGCCCAGCTCTCCCGCGGTGAGAAGATCACGGAAACGCTGAAGCAGCCGCAGTTCGAGCCGCTTGACCTGGATCAGCAGGTCGTCCAGATCTATGTGGCCGTCAACGACCAGCTCGCGGACGTGCCCACCACGGATATCCAACGCTTCCACAAGCGTTTCTACGAATTTCTCAAGACCACCGTGCCCGGTGTCTTGAGCGCCATCGTCGATTCGAAGACGCTTTCCGACGACACCAAGAAGCAGCTGAACTCGAGCATCGCAGAGTTCAAGCAGCGGTTCAACAAGAGCAGCTGACGATATGCCAACCCTCCGCCAGCTGCGCGACCGCGTCAAGAGCCTGAAGAACACGCAGCAGATCACGCGCGCGATGAAGATGGTCGCCGGCGCGCGCATCCGCCGTGCTGAGCTCGCGATGAAGGCTGCGCGGCCGTATGCGACGGCGGTCGGCGAAATGTTGCGCGAACTTGCGAGCGGCGGCGCAAAGGATCACCCGCTCCTGCAAGAGCGCGAAGTGCGAACCCCGGCCGTGCTGCTGATGACGGCGGACAAAGGGCTATGCGGCGCGTTCAACTCCAATCTCGTGCGCTCCGCGCTCAATACGGCGAAAACCGCGGGGCCGCAGACGCGGCTCTACCTCGTCGGTCTTAAGGGCCGCGTGCAGCTGCGCAAGTCGCCGTACGAGATCGCGGAATATTGGCCTCTCCTGGGCACGCCCTTCTCTGAGCTGAGCAAAATCGTGGCCCAAAAAGTTTCGGATGATTTTCTTTCCGGCGCGGTCGATGACGTCACGCTTGTCTCGAGTCGTTTCGTATCCACGATCGTGCAGCGGCCGACGCCCGTCCGTCTGCTCCCGGTCTCGAGCGGTGAGGCCGCGGCGCGTCGATCGCCGACGCAGAACAGCTACGAGTTCGAACCCGATACCAAGGGCGTGCTGGCAGCGCTGCTTCCGAAGTATGTCGAGTTCACCGTCTATCAAGCGCTGCTCGAAACGCAAGCATCCGAATTCGCGGCGCGTCTGCTCGCGATGAGCAACGCGACGGATAACGCCGGCAAGCTGATCGACGACCTGACGCTTGTGATGAACAAAACGCGCCAAGCTGCGATCACAAAGGAGATCTTGGAGATCGTCGGCGGCGCGGAGGCCCTAAAGGGATGAATCACCTTTGTAGGGCGGACCTTTACGGTCCGCCGGCGGCCCATAAAGGGCCGCCCTACATTCCGCCCGGCGCGCCGTAAAGGCGCGCCCCACATTCAAATAGCCCCACATTCAAATAGCCCCACATTCGTTCGGATAAAGGATAACGCATGGCAACCGCAGGCAAAGTCGTCCAGGTTCTCGGCAACGTCGTCGACGTGGAATTCTCGCTCGAGACACTGCCGGCGATATACACAGCGCTTCGCACGACGGTCGCGTCCGCGGACGGCGCCGGCACCGAGCTGACGCTCGAAGTGCAGGGCGAGTTGGGAAATAACCAGGTGCGCTGTCTCGCGATGGGCGCCACCGAAGGTATGGTCCGCGGCGCCGAAGTCCGGGATACCGGCGCGCCGATCAGCGTTCCCGTCGGCGAAGGCACGCTCGGCCGCATCTTCAACGTGCTCGGCAAAGCGATCGACTCCGACAGGCCGGTCCAAGCAAGCGCGATACATCCGATCCATCGGAGCGCGCCACTGGTCGACGAACAAGATCCCACCACCGTGATGTTCGAGACCGGGATCAAAGTCGTGGATCTCATGGCTCCCTATGTACGCGGCGGAAAAGTTGGCCTGTTCGGCGGCGCCGGCGTCGGCAAGACCGTCCTCATACAAGAACTGATCCGCAACATCGCGGCAGAGCACGGCGGGTACTCCGTCTTCACCGGCATCGGTGAGCGCACGCGCGAAGGCAACGATCTTTACCTGGAGATGAAGCACTCGGGTGTCCTCGATAAGACTGCGCTCGTCTTCGGGCAAATGGATGAGCCGCCGGGCGTTCGGCTGCGGATCGGTCTCACGGGCGTGACCATGGCCGAATATTTCCGCGACGACCAAGGCAAAGACGTCCTGCTCTTCATCGACAACATCTTCCGCTTCATGCAGGCGGGCTCGGAAGTCTCGGCGCTGCTCGGACGCATGCCGTCAGCCGTCGGCTATCAACCGACGCTCGCATCGGAGATGGGCGCACTCGAAGAGCGCATCACTTCCACCCGCAAAGGCTCGATCACGTCCGTGCAGGCGGTGTACGTCCCCGCCGACGACTTGACCGATCCCGCAGTCGCCACGACCTTTGCCCACCTCGACGCCACGACCGTGCTCTCGCGCTCGATTTCGGATAAAGGCATCTACCCGGCCGTGGATCCGCTCGCGTCCACCTCGCGCTTGCTCGAGCCGCGCTTCGTCGGAGACGAGCACTACGAAGTCGCCCGCCGTGTCCAAGAAACGCTGCAGCGCTACAAAGATCTGCAGGACATCATCGCGATTCTCGGTGTTGAGGAATTGTCGGAAGACGACAAAGTCATCGTCGGCCGCGCGCGCCGCATCCAGCGGTTCCTTTCGCAACCGTTCCACGTCGCTGAAGCGTTCACGGGCCGGCCAGGAAAATACGTGCCGCTCAAAGAGACGATCGCAGGCTTCAAAGAGATGGTCGAAGGCAAGCTCGACGATCTTCCGGAGCAGGCGTTCTACATGGTCGGCAACATCGACGAGGCCAAAGAAGCGGCAGAGAAGATGAAGGCGGGCGTCTGACGGCGATGGCAGCATCTGTCGACCTCGACGTCATCACGCCGGGCGCGGTCAAATTCCAAGGGAAGGTCGAGATCGTCGTGGCCCCAGGCGGCGCCGGCGACCTAGCCGCATTGCCCAATCATGCGCCGATGCTCACGACGCTGCGCATCGGCGTGCTTCGAGCCACGGTCGCGGACGGCGAGAAGCGCCGCATCGAATTCGCCGTCAACGGCGGTTTTATGCAGATCACGCCGGCGAAATGCGTCGTCCTGACGGACATGGCGCTGAGCGCAGCCGACATCAATATCGACGCGGTGCAAGCCGAGGCTAGGCGGGCCGCGGAGAGCCTCGCGCAGAAGCATGGTGCGAACGACGTGAGTGAACGTGACGCCGTGGCGTGGGCGGCGGCCCAGCTCGAGGTCGCGCGAGCCCCACAGGTCTGACCGCGGTCGCGTCTTCGACTGACGCGACGTCACAAGGATATCGATGGACCACCTAGACGGCTTGCGCACTCGGCTCGTCGTTGACGGCGGCCGGCGCCTCGAGGGTTCGGTCGAGGTGCCCGGCGCCAAGAACGCGGCGCTTCCGATCATGGCGGCAGCGATTCTCGCCGAAGGCGAAGTGATTCTGCACGCCGTGCCGCGCATCACCGACGTCGACGTGATGGCGTCCATCCTCGAAAGCCTTGGTGCGCGCGTCCGCGAGCAACCCGGCGGCACGCTCATCATCGACACGTCGTCCATCGCTTCGCACGCGGCGCCCTACGCGCTCGTCAGCAAATTAAACGCATCGTTCGACGTCGCCGGACCTCTGCTCGCGCGTTTCGGCCGCGCACAAGTCCCGCAGCCCGGCGGCTGCGTGCTCGGTCCGCGGGCGGTCGATCTCCACTTGAGAGGTTTCGAAGCCCTCGGCGCCGCGGTCACGCTCGAGCACGGCTCCATCATCGCGAGCGCGGAGTCGCTGACGGGGGCGGACATCACGCTCGATCGTCCGAGTGTCGGCGCCACCGAGAACATCATGCTCGCGGCGACGCGCGCGAAGGGCACGACGATCATCCGAAATGCCGCGCGCGAACCCGAGGTCTGCGATCTCGCGGAGTTCGTCAACGCGATGGGCGGACGCGTGCGCGGCCACGGCAGTTCAACGATCACGATCGAAGGCGTGCGCCGGCTGCGCGGTGTCGAATACACGATCATTCCCGACCGGCTGATGGCCGGGACGTATCTCTTGGCCGGTGCGATCACGGGCGGCGATGTGACCGTCAAAGGTTTGGACCCGACGTTCCTCTCCGCGCTGACGGAAGCGCTCTCGGCGAGCGGTGCAGAGGTCACGGCGTCGGGCGTAAGCGTGCGCGTGCAGGGGAAAGCTCATCGCAAGCCGGTCGATATCGTCACCGCGCCCTATCCAGGGTTTCCCACCGACCTGCAGCCGCAGTTCGTCGCTTACTTGAGCCTCGCGCGCGGAACTTCCACCGTCGAAGAGACGATCTTCGACGCGCGCTTCGTCTATGTGAGCGAGCTCGCGCGCATGGGCGCAGACATCCGCGTGGCCGGGCGCACCGCAATCGTGACCGGCGTCGAACGGCTCAAGGATGCGGTGGTCGAGGCGCCGGATATCCGAGCAGGCGGCGCGCTCGTCCTCGCCGCTCTCGCGGCCGAAGGCACGACGCAGATCGGTGGGCTCGAGTTCATCGATCGCGGCTACGAATTTTTCGAAGAACAACTCGCGACGCTCGGCGCGTCGATCGCGCGCGCGAGCGCGGTCGAGCCCGTGATGCCGCGTCAAGACCTCGGCGAGACGATTCGGATGCCGCGCATCGTCACGCCGTTTCGCGCTTCGTGACCACACCGCTCGTCGCGCAGTAGGAGACCAGTTTGGAAATCGGAATCGACCTCGGCACTGCGAACGTCCTCGTCTACGTTCGCGGCAAAGGCATCGTGCTGCGCGAACCTTCGGTCGTCGCGCGCGATGTCCGCTCCGGAAAAACGCTCGCGGTCGGAGAAGAAGCGCGCATGATGCTCGGCAAGACGCCGAGCAACATCCAAGCCATTCGTCCGCTGCGCGACGGCGTCATCGCCGACTTCGAAGTCACAGAAGCAATGCTCAATTATTTCATCAAGAAGGTCACGCGCAACAACGGATTCTTTTCGTGGCTGCGGCCAAAACCAGCGGTGACGATCTGCGTTCCGGCGGAGATCACGTCGGTGGAAGAGCGCGCAGTGCGCGACGCCGCGAAACTTGCCGGCGCCAAGAGCGTGGACATCGTTGAAGAACCCATGGCGGCGGCGATCGGAGCCGGCCTGCCCATCGACGGGCCCAGCGGCAACATGGTCGTGGACATCGGCGGCGGCACATCCGACGTCGCGGTGATCTCGCTCGGCGGCATCGTCGTGAGCCAATCGATCCGCGTCGCGGGGAACAAGATCGATGAAGCGATCGCCCGGCACATCCGGCGCGTGTACAATCTCATGATCGGCGAGCGGACCGCCGAGGACATCAAGGTCACGATTGGATCGGCTTACAAGCTCGATCCGGAATTGCGGATGGATATCCGGGGCCGCGATCTCATCAACGGTCTGCCCAAGACGGTGAACATCTCGTCGGAAGAGATGCGTGAAGCGATGGCCGAGCCCATCGGGGCGATCATCGACGCGGTCAAGAGCGTGCTGGAAAAGACCCCGCCGGAATTGGCGGCGGACATCATCGATCGCGGAATATTCCTCACAGGCGGCGGCGCGCTGCTGCGCGGCTTTGATTCGCTGCTCTCCGAAGTGACCGGGATTCCCGTGATCGTCGCGGATGATCCGATGTCGTGCGTCGCGATCGGCACCGGCCAACGCGTTCGGGTGTGAGTGCAATTCCGGCGCCTTCAATAATTCGTTCGTCTGCGCGCACCGGCCGCGCCGACACATTTGTCCTAGCGCTGCACGCGCATCTGCCGTTCGTCCGAAAAGCCGGCCGCTGGCCGTTCGGCGAAGAGTGGCTGTACGAAGCGATGGCCGGCACGTATCTGCCGCTGCTCGGCGTCTTCGAACGCCTGGCGCACGACGGCGTTGCTGCTCGCGCGGCGGTCGGCATAACGCCTGTGCTGCTCGAACAGCTTGCGGATCCGTATCTGCAAGACGGCTTCACCGAGTATGCCGCGAGAGTCGCAGCTGCAGCCGACGTCGACGCCGAAAACGCGGCCGACTCGGGCCAATCCGCGCGCGCGGCGCTCGCGCGCGATCACGCGCGCCGCTACCGGGAGTTGGCGGCTGACTTCACGGCGCGCGGCGGCGATATCGTCGCTGGCTTCGCCTCGCTAGCGCAAGCGGGCCGCATCGAAATCCTCACGTCTGCTGCCACGCACGCGTTCTTGCCGCTGCTAGCCACGGAGTCGCTCGTGCGAGCCGAACTGCGCGTCGGCGTGGAGACGACGCGCGCGCGTCTCGGCGTCGCGCCGGCCGGCATCTGGCTGCCGGAGTGTGCGTATCGCCCAGGACTCGAGCGCGATCTCGAAGAGCTCGGACTTCGGTATTTCTTCGTAGATGCGCACGCGGTCACGGGCGCGGAGCCGCTTTCGGCGTCGAGTCATTTCGGGCTTGCGGCACGAGCGGCGACCGTTGAGCAAGAAGACGCGGCGTCACACGAGGCTGCGACCTTTCGACCGCATTACGTCGCCGATTCGAGCGTCATCGCATTTGCGCGTTCGGTCGAAGTCAGCCGGCAAGTCTGGGCGCGGCATTTCGGCTATCCGGGAGATCCCGCATACCTCGAGTTCCACAAGCGCGCGGAGACGTCGGGCTTGCATTATTGGGCGGTGAGCGGACCGTCGCACGACCTGGGTGATAAGGCCGAATACGATCCTGCCGCTGCGAGTTATCGCGTGCGCGAGCAGGCGGAGCATTTCGCTTCGCTGGTCGAGGATCTGGCCGTCTCGGTCGCCGACGGCGCGTGCATCGTCGCGCCCTACGACGCCGAGCTCTTCGGACATTGGTGGTTTGAGGGGCCGGCGTGGATCGAAGCAGTCATGCGCAGACTTGCGGCGCGCGGTGCGGTCACCCCGGCCACCCCATCGGAAGCGCTGACGATGGTACCGGCGCGCGACGCGCTCGATCTGCCGGCGACGTCTTGGGGTGAGGGCGGCGACTTCAGAGTCTGGTCGAACGCGCAGACGGACTGGATGTGGCCGCGCATCCACGCCGCCGAGTTCGCGATGCGTGACGCAGTTCGTTCGCTGCCGAACGCAGATCCGCTCACGAAACTGTACCTCAATCAAGCTGCACGCGAACTCTTGTTGCTCAGTTCCAGCGACTGGCCGTTTCTCATCACGACCGGGCAGGCGCGCGAGTACGCGGAGCAGCGGTTCTCGGAACACATCACGCGCTTCGATGACTGTCTCGCAGCCGCTAAACACGGCGGCGCGAGCGAGAGCGCACGGCGCAGACTGGCCCTGTACGCGGAGACCGACAACGTCTTCGCGCGGATCGACTACCGCATCTTCGGTTGACCTACGTAGGGCGGCCCTCTATCGCCCGCCGCAAATGTTGGGCGGGCCTTTATGGCCCGCCGCAAAGGTTGGGCGGGCCTTTATGGCCCGCCGCAAATGTTTATGGCGGCCATGTAGGGCGGGCCTTTATGGCCCGCCGACGAGATGTACCGCCATCGTAAGGTCCGTCCTACAGCGCGCCGGGCGGATGCAGAATATTGCACGCGGCAAAGTTGTCGGCTTCCGGATAGCTGGTTGCGCGCACGCGCGCGGCAGCTGCTTCGTAGTCGTATTCCGAACGCTGCAATCGGACATCCGGACCGAGCTGCAGCCAATATGCGCCGCGCTCCTCGAAGGGCATGCCGACGCTGCCTGCGTTCACCACCCGAACCGCGCCGATCATCCGATCGAACTGCGTGTGCGTGTGACCGCAGATGACCAACGACGAACTGACATCGGCGAAGGCCGGCAGCAGGTTCTCTTCAGGCGTTTCGCGCGTGAAGATCTCCGTGTCGCTTCGCGGCGTCGCGTGACAGAATAAAACGTCACCGAGCCCTGCGATCGGGAGCTGCAACGTCGGCGGCCAGGCGGCGATCGCCAACGCATCATCGGATCGCAGCTGCAACGCGGTCCATTTCACCACGTGCCGGAACTTTTCTGGGACCCCGCTCGTTTCATCGCCGTCGAGCAACGCGAGCACCTCGCGATCTCCGTTGCCGCGGATGAATTCCACCGGGATGTCCAAATCTTGCAAGAACGCCATCGTTTCACGCGGCATCGGGCCCGGCAGAACGTCGCCGCCGACGACGATCCGATCTATTGTTTCGCGACGGACGTCGCGAAGGACGGCCTCAAGCGCCGGAAGATTCGAATGGATATCATACAGCGCCGCGACCCGCACGTGAGGCTCGGCGTTTTAAATGTAGCGCAGGGTGTCAGCGCGACCAGAGGAGCAGTCGTGCGCGCGCGATGCGATGGCGCGTGGATGCCATGAGGCGCCTGCCTCGATCCGCTGCCCGCGCGCGGAGCCGCTGTCCGATAGACAGCGGAATCAATGCCGATTGAACGGCGACGGTCGCGATGATCAAACCGCCGAGGAAAAGTCGTTCGCGAAGGCGCGACAAAGGCATTCTCCGTACTCTAGCGACTGGAAACGCCACCGGCGAACGACTTACCGCTTTTCATTCCGCGGGACCTTCTTCTCACGATGCCACCCAACTCGCTGCGCAGATTCACAGGCATTCCGGATAGCGCGATGCTATCGGATGCGCGCGCATGCGTGCGAAGCGGCGGCACGTTGATCTTTCCGACGGAGACCGTGTATGGGATTGGTTGCGATCCCGACGATGCAAGCGCTGTGGCCGCGGTCTATGCCGCGAAGCGGCGGCCGCCGGACAAACCGCTCTCGTTGCACGTCGCGAAGTGCGCCGACGCATTCCCATTTGTCACACAATTAACGCCCGCGGCGCTCACCGTCATGGATAGACTCATGCCGGGTCCGATCGCCCTCATCGTTGCGCGGAATCCCAAAATCGGTGCAGCCGCGGTCGGGGGCGCGCCGACGATCAGCATACGTTGTCCGGATGATGACGCATGTCGCGCGATCCTGACCGCGACGGGTCCGCTTGCGGCGACGTCCGCGAACATCTCCGGCATGACCCCATATGATGGAACAAACGATGACTTCGATCTTCTGCCGGATGCCACGCTCGCGCTCGTCAAAGGGCCGACTAGCTGGCGGCGAGAAAGCACGATTCTTGACTGCACCGCTGCGACCGCAAAAATATTACGCTCCGGCGCTCTTTCCGCAGACGTCATCCGCTCCACGCTGGCCGGCATCGCCGAACTGGAATCTTGACGCATGAACCACCGCGCAGCCGCAGCGCTCTCTTGCACCTTTTTGATCGCCGCGATTTCGGGCGCCGCCGCCGCGCCCACGCCGCGTCCGTCCGGTAACGCGCCGTCGCCCGCGCCGGCGTCGTCATCGTCTGGTTCCATCGTCAGTTCCGGCCCCGCGCAGACGCGCTTCGGCGACCTCACCGTCAATTTCAGCGAAGGCGAAGGCAACCTCAAGACCGGTGACTTCGTGATGCCGTCGACCGTGACCGGACACTCCAGCGATGGAACGTTTCGGGGGGATCGCGCATTCGGCAATAGCAAGCGCGACGAAGTCACGCTGATCGGTCACGTTCTCGTGCACAAACTCGGGGGTGTAGGCGGCAACGGAAAGAAGCCGAGCGAACCCGTGACGTTGACGTGCGACAAGCTGCAGATCTATAACAAGCGCAAGGTCTACATCGCGAGCGGCAACGTGAAAGTCGTCCAAGGCGACAAGACGCTCACGGCTCCCCTTATGCGGCTTGACGATGAAACGCACGATGCAGCGCTCACCGGCGGCGTTCACGCGGACGAGCCGCCGGATCGGACCTTCGACGCCGCGGAAGTTCTGTACAACACGAAGACCGAGAATTTCAAGGCGCTCGGCGGCGTGCAGGCGACGTTTCCTCTGAAGTCCTCGCCGACTCCGGCCCCGCCGCCCTCGTTCGCGTCGCCGTTACCGTCGGCGGCGGCATCGCCGCGCGCTCCGCGGCCTTCGCCAGCACCCACGCGCGGCTCATAGCAGACACCGTGACGGCCGTCACAGCGAACGGCCGTGTGCGGTAGTCCGACGCGCTCTCCATTCCGATACAGTAACTGATGGCAGCGGCGCGAGCCGGCCTTGCCGCGCCGCGTTTTTTGAATGGGGATCGCTCCGTGCTCGATTTCATCGACAAAAAATTCACCGACATCTTGATCGAGAAAGGCGTGCTGACCGCCGAACAGCTCGGCGCAGCGACGGCCGAAGCGACACGCCGCAAAGATCCGCTCGAAAAAGTTCTCGTCGAGATGCGCGTCGCGCCAAAAGAAGAGATCATGTGGGCGCGGGCCGAGGAGCTAGGCAAGATCTACGTCGATCTCGCGAACCGCAAGATCGACCCCGAAATCGCGAACATCGTCCCCGAGACCATCGCGAGGCGCCATCACCTCATCTGCATCGGCAAGATGGACAAGAAGGTCACGTTGGCGATGGCCGACCCGACCGACATCTTCGCCCTTGACGACGTGCGGCTCAAGACCGGGCTGACACCCGAACCGGTCCTCTCCTTTATCGACGACATCGAGCGCGCGCTCGACGGCATCTATTCGAGCGGCGACAGCAAGTGGCAGTCGTTGATCACGGAGACCGAAGAAGGCGTCGACGTCGTCAAAGAATCCGAGGAGATGCCCGACGACATCGTCGTCGACGCGCCGATCGTGCGCCTTGCGGACCTCATCGTCACGCAGGCGATCCAGCAGAAAGCCTCCGACATCCACATCGAGCCGTTTGAGCGCGAGATCGTCGTGCGCTATCGCATCGACGGCGTGCTGCGCATCGTGATGAATCCGCCCAAGGCCATCCAACCGGCCCTCATCTCTCGATTCAAGATCATGGCGAACCTGAACATCGCTGAAAAGCGCGTTCCACAAGACGGCCGCATCCAGGTCAACCTCAAGCGCGATCGGTATGACTTGCGCGTCTCCGTGCTGCCGTGCATCTACGGCGAATCGGTCGTCATGCGTATTCTCGACCGTAAGAGCGTGAATGTCGAACTCGACAAACTTGGCTTCCACCCGCAGCTGCTCGAGGTGTGGAAAAAGCTGATCGCGCTGCCGAACGGCGTGCTGCTCGTGACCGGTCCGACCGGTTCCGGTAAATCCACGACGCTCTACGCGACGCTCAACGCGATCAACGACAGCGAGACGAAGATCGTGACCGTCGAGGACCCGGTCGAGTACAACATCACCGGCATCAATCAGGTGCAGGTCAATCCAAAGGTCGGCCTGACGTTTGCCATGGGCTTGCGATCGTTCTTGCGTCAGGACCCAGACGTCATGATGGTCGGAGAAATCCGAGACCAGGAGACCGCGCTCATCGCTGTCCAGTCTGCATTGACCGGCCACCTCGTGCTCTCAACGCTGCACACCAACGATTCGGTTTCGTCGGTCACACGACTCATCGACATGGGCATCGAGCCCTTCTTGCTTGCCTCGTCCGTGCAAGGAGTCATGGCACAGCGCTTGGTCCGCACCGTCTGCTCCAACTGCAAGCGCAGCGTCAAGACGATCAAAGCCGTCGCGGCGAAGTTCGAAGAGTACGGCATACCCGGCGAATCGCTAAAGCTCGTGAAAGGCGAAGGCTGCGAGAACTGCAACGGCACCGGATACAAGGGGCGCGCCGGCGTCCACGAATTGTTCGCCATGACGGACGAGATGCGCCGCCTCGTGCTCGAGCGCGGCCTTCCTCAGGAGATGAAGAAACTCGCGCTCGACCAAGGCTTGCGCACGCTGTATCACGACGGTCTATTGAAAGTGGCACAGGGAATCACGACGCTCGAAGAAGTCTTGCGCGTCGCCGTCGACTAGGCGGACTAATGTAGGGCGGACCTTTATGGTCCGCATCCGGCATCGGAAAGGGGCGGACCTTAAAGGTCCGCCCTACCTCTCGTTTTCGCCGGGTTCGTAGAATTTGCGGCCGGCGAGTTCGTCCGGTAAATGCTGCTGATCGACGCGCGCCTTCTCGTAATCGTGCGCGTATTTATAACCGGCGCCGTACCCGAGTTCGCGCATCAGACCGGTCACCGCGTTGCGCAGGTGCAGCGGCACTGGCAGTGCGCCGGTCTCGTCGATTGCTTCCTTCGCCCCGAAGTACGCGCGCAAACCGGAATTGCTCTTCGGCGCCCGGCTAAGGTAGATCGTCGCCTCGGTAAGCGGATACAGCGCCTCGGGCATGCCGATCGCATGGGTCGCTTGGAATGCGGCCATGGCGAGCGGCAGCGCGTGAGGATCCGCAAGCCCGACATCCTCGCAAGAGAGCACGACGAGCCGCCGCGCGACGAAAAGCGGATCCTCACCGGCTTCGAGCATGCGTGCGAGATAGTAGACGGCGGCGTCGGCGTCGCTGTCGCGCACCGATTTGATGAAGGCAGAGATGACGTCGTAGTGCTCGTCGCCCGCCTTGTCGTAGCGAAGCGCGCGCCGCTGCAACGCTTCTTCTACGTCGCCCGACTTCACGATGGCGTCCGCGCCGTCGCGCGTCAGCGCGATCTCCGCGGCGAGTTCCAGCGCATTCAAAGCGATCCGCGCGTCGCCGCCCGACGCCGCGGCGAGCTGTGCGCGCGCAGGCGCGTCCAAACGCACGCGGCCGGACAATCCGCGCTCCTCGTCCGCGAGCGCGCGGTCGAGGAGCGTGAGGATATCGGCATCTTCGAGCGGCCTGAGCACGACGACCCGCGTGCGCGACAGAAGTGCGCTGTTGACTTCAAACGACGGGTTCTCCGTCGTCGCGCCGATCAGGGTGACGTCGCCCCGCTCGACGTAGGGAAGTATCGCGTCTTGCTGACCCTTGTTGAAGCGGTGGATCTCATCGATGAACAAGACGGTGCGTCTGCCGGATGCCGAAAGCAGCCGCTTCGCGTCGGCGACAGCCCGTCGAAGATCCGCCACGCCGGCGCTGACCGCGGAAAGTTGGACGAGGCGCGCGTCGCCGGCGGCGGCGGCAAGGCGCGCTAACGTCGTCTTGCCGGTGCCGGGCGGCCCCCAAAGGATCATTGACGGCGGATTGCCGCGCTCGAGCGCCGAGCGCAATCCCGAGCCCGGCGCTAGCGCATGGCCCTGGCCGACGAATTCGGCCAGCGAGCGCGGACGCATGCGCGCAGCGAGTGGAGCGCCGATCGGCAACGCTTCTTGCGCGGTATCATCGAACGCGCGCTCGCCGAAAAGCATCGGCTCGTCACTCATGCTGCGACGTTCTACGCATCGCGTGCAAGGCCCGCCGCGAGCGAGCGGTGGGGAGTAAAAGAACCTTCAGCGAAACAGAGCCGGCAATGGATCGCATCTATTTGGACAATGCGGCGACGACCGCCGTGCGGCAAGAAGCGGTCGATGCGATGTTGCCTTTTCTAAAGGAAGCATTCGCCAATCCGTCCAGTCCGCATCGCAGCGGTCAGCGCGTGAAGACCGCGCTCGAACGCGCCCGGGTTCAGACTGCGGCGGCGCTCAACGCGCGGCCGGGAGAGATCATCTTCACCGGAAGCGGATCCGAAGCGGACAGCCTCGCGATATTCGGCATCATGCATGCCAACGCGGAGCGCGGCAACCACTTCATCACCTCCGCGATCGAGCACCACGCCGTGACGCACGCTGCCGATCGGCTGCGCCGCGACGGCGCCGATGTGACGATACTGCCGGTGGACGGCGATGGATTCGTCCGCGCGCAAGACCTCAAGAGCGCGTTGACGGACAAGACCGTGCTCGTGAGCATCATGCACGCGAACAACGAGATCGGCACGATCCAACCGATAGCGGAACTCGCGGCGCTCGCACACGAACGCGGCGCGTATTTTCACACGGACGCAGTGCAGACGGTCGGCCACATCAGCGCCGACGTGCAAGTCCTCGGCGTTGATGCGCTCTCGCTCTCAGCGCACAAATTCGAAGGCCCGAAGGGCATCGCCGCGCTGTACGTTCGGAAGGGCATTCGCATCTCGCCGCTTGTCGTTGGCGGCGGCCAGGAGAACGGCCGGCGCGCAGGCACGGAAAACGTGGCCGGCGCCGCGGCGCTCGCGACCGCGCTCGAGATGAGCATCGCGGAATTGGAGCAATCGAAGCAGCGCACGTCGCTCCTGCGCGATATGCTGATCGACGGCGTCTTACGTTCGATTCCGGGCACGGCCCTCAACGGTCCGCGCGAGAGGCGAATCCCGAATAACGCGTCCCTGCGCTTCACGGAGATCGAGGCAGACACGCTGATCATCGGGCTCGATATGGAAGGCATCGAGGCTTCCACGGGAAGCGCATGCACGTCGGGCTCACTGGAGCCCTCGCACGTCTTGACGGCGATCGGCCTCGATACGAAGGCGGCGCGAGGAACCGTGCGATTCTCACTCGGGAGAACCACGACGAAGGACGAGATAGTCCGTTTGCTCACGGTGCTGCCGGGTATGATAGAGAAACTGCGCGCAATGGCGCGCACCTTAGTCGCCGGCCCGTGACTAAAACGCAAAGCCCGGGCGCCAACGCTCTGTAAGAGGGGAGGCGCGGGTTCGCGGCTCCCAGAAGTGCCCCGGTCCGCATTGTCCCGGATAAGGAGACCACTCGCCGAATGTCCGCGCAAGATGTCATGTGGCTCGCTATCGGACTCTCGAGCTTGGCGGTCGCAGGCGGGCTTCTCTTTGCGCTTCTCAAACTTGGTGGGCTGATCGACCGAGCGTCCGCCACCCTCGACAAAGTGGACGGTGAGCTCACCACGCTTATCGTCCCCGTCACGAAGACGTTGACCCACGTGAGCGGCATCGCAGGAAATGCAGAGAAAGTAAGCAGTCGTGTGGAGCGCGCGGCCGGACTCGTCGAGAGTTCTGCCGCAGCGCTTGCGAAAACGGCCGATGTGGCCCAAGCGGCGGTATCCCCGACCGTGGCCACGATCGCGGGCGTAGTAGCCGGCGTGACGCAAGGGGCGAAGACATTTTTCGGCGGCCACAGGCGCGGCAACGGCCGTCCCTGATCGCAGCCGGTACTAAAAGAAGACGGAGACTTGCAAGATATGTCAGATAACGACCGTGGCGATTCTGGACTCGGGTTTCTCTCAGGTCTCGTGATCGGCGGATTCGCGGGCGCCGTGCTCGCGCTTGTGCTCGCGCCGCAGACGGGCGAAGAGACCCGCGATTATATTCGCGGCAAAGCGCACGAAGCCAAAGGCAAAGCGCTCGACATGGCTTACGACATCAAAGACCACGCTGCGACAGTCGCCGAAGATCTGCGATCGCAAGCAGACGAACTCGTCCGAAAAGGGCGCGATCTGGCAGAGTCCACTCGCGCACAGGTCAGCGACGCGATCGAATCCGGACGCAAAGCGGCCCGGAGCAAGATCGACGAACTCAAGAATGACTAACGGGGAAACCGAAAGAGTGGACATCAAAGTCAGCGTTCGGCAATCGGATGGAGCAACTGGTCCGACGGTCGTCGACCTCAATGGTGAGATCGACGTCTACACATCGCCCAAAGTCAAAGAGACGATCTCGGAGCTCATCGACCAGCAGCACTATCGCCTCGTGATCAATTTGGAGAATGTCCGGTACATCGATTCGACCGGGCTGGGCGTTCTCATCGGCGGATTGAAGCGCGTGCGCGAACACAGCGGCAGTGTCAATCTGGTCTGCAACAATCCGCAGATCCGCAAGATCTTCGACATCACGGGGCTCGTCAAGATCTTCGGCATCTACGACGACGAGAAGGCGGCATGCGAGAGCATCTGATGCCCGGCGGAGTGGAGCACTCGCTCGACGGGAATCTGCAGCTGCGCATACCGAGCCGCGCAGAATGGGTGAGCGTCGCGCGTCTCGCCGTGGCCGGCATCGCACACCGCATCGACGCGACGATCGACGAAGTCGAAGACTTGAAGCTCGCCGTCGCCGAGGCGTGCACGAATTGTATTCAGCACGCGCAAGGCAATGAGGAAGTGCTGGTCTCGTTCGAGATCTCCGGCCGGCGCATCACGGTCGTGGTCGAAGACGGCGGCAAAGGTTTCGACGGCCGCGCGCTTGCACCCGAACCTCTCGGCGAACCCAAAGTCGGCGGCCTCGGCGTCTTTTTGATCAGGTCTCTCATGGATGAAGTGGACTACGATTTCGATCCGCTGACGGGTACGAAACTCACCATGTCCAAAATGCTTGGGCAATAGTCCGCGATGTCCGCACGACCCACCGAGCGCTCGGAAGAGCGTTTCGACCGCGAACGCACACGCACGCTTTTTCGTTCGTTCGCAGAATCGCGCGATCCGGCGATTCGTGAAGAGCTCGTACTCGCACACGTAAATCTCGTCCGATATCTCGCCGCCCGCTTCGCCAATCGCGGCGAATTGGCCGACGATCTTATCCAAGTCGGCACGCTCGGTTTGATCAAGGCGATCGACCGCTATGATGTGACGCGCGGCGTCGAGTTCACGACGTATGCCACGCCGACGATCATCGGCGAGATCAAACGCCACTTCCGCGACAAGGGCTGGGCGGTCAAAGTGCCGCGGCGGCTTCAAGAGCTCAATCTCGCGGTCAATCGTTCGGTCGAGAAGCTCGCCGTGGAACTCGGCCGCTCGCCCACGGTGCGCGACCTGTCGGAGCGTCTCGGCGCGAGCGACGAAGAGATCATCGAAGCGCAGGAACTCGGACAGGCGTACAATCTGCTCTCGCTTGACACCGAAATGGGCCAAGACGGAGAGACGCGTTCGGCAACCCTTCTCGATTATGTCGGGAAAGTCGACGGCGGTTTCGCCGCACTCGACGACCGAGCCGGCCTGGAACGCGGGTTCACCGTCCTCGACAAACGCGAACGCGTCATCATCTATCTGCGTTTCTTCGAAAACCTATCGCAAGCCGATATCGCCAAACGCATGAACGTCTCGCAGATGCACGTCTCACGCCTGCAGCAGCGCGCGCTGTCGAAGCTGCAGCAGTATCTCCAAGACGCCTGACGCAAAGGGCGGCGCACGGCCGCGCGCTGAAGTACCGCAGCGCATGACATCGCAGCAGATCCGCCGTTCGTTCGTCGACTTTTTCAAGGCAAAAGGCCACGCCCTTTTGCCAGGCGCATCGCTCGTGCCCGACGCGATGTCCACCACATTGTTCACGATCGCCGGTATGGAGCCGTTCGTGCCCGTCTTCTTGGGTGCGGAAGCCGCGCCGGCGCCCCGCGTCGTGACGGTGCAGCGCTGTCTGCGAGTGGCCGGCGGGAAGAACGACATCGAGAATGTCGGCCGGAGCGGCCGGCACGGCACGTTCCTCGAGATGCTCGGCAATTTCTCGTTCGGCGACTACTACAAACGCGAAGCCATCGCGTTCGCCTGGGAATATCTCACGGTCACACTCGGGCTTGCGGCGGATCGCTTGCGCGCCACCGTGTACGTGGATGACGACGAGGCGGCGGAGATCTGGCATCGCGACATCGGGCTCGGGCGCGATCGTATCTCGCGCTTTGTCGAAGACAACTTCTGGGATATGGGCCCGACGGGTCCCTGCGGCCCGTGCTCCGAGATCTTCTACGACCTCGGCGAATCCGCGGGGTGCGGCAGGGCCGATTGCGGCGTCGGCTGTGCGCATTGCAGCCGCCACATCGAGTTGTGGAATCTCGTCTTTCAGCAATACGACCGCGATCGCGACGGCGTCTTGCATCCGCTCCCGAAGCGCTGTATCGATACGGGCATGGGATTCGAGCGGCTTTGCATGGTGCTGGCCGGGAAAACGTCCATCTTCGACACCGATCTGTATCAGGACATCATCGCCGCCTTGCCTCGCGGCACATCGTCGTCGCTCGACGTGCAAGAACAAGCGGTGCACCGGCGGATCATCTCGGATCACGCGCGCGCGGTGGTCTTCTTGATCGCCGACGGGGTCAGCCCCAGCAACACGGATCGCGGGTACGTGCTGCGCTATCTCATCCGGCGCGCTGTGCGCAGCGGCCGCGTGCTCGGCTACGCCTCGGGCTTCCTGAGCGCGCTTGTGCCGTCGGTCGTGCGTACTCTCGAGGATGGCTATCCCGAACTGCCGCCGGCTGCCGAACGGGTCGCGACCGTGCTTGCCGCCGAAGAGCGCCAATTCGACGAGACGCTGCAACGCGGCACGCGCCGTTTGACCGATGCGATCGCGGCGTTGCGCTCACGCGGCGCCGCAGTGCTTTCCGGGCGCGATGTTTTCGAGCTCCACGACACCTATGGGTTTCCACCGGAACTCACGGCGGAGATGGCGGGCGAGGCCGGGATGAGCGTGGACATGGACGGCTATCGCGCATCTATGGACGAACAACGCGAACGCGCGCGGCGCGACGCGAAGGCGAAGCGGCTCGATCTTCGGGTGGGCGACGCCGACGCCGACGCCGGCGCGACGCTGCCGGATTCAGAATTTGTCGGCTACGAATCGCTGACGGGGTCGAGCCCTGTCGAGGCGCTCTACGATCCGTCGGGCGCATCCATCGCAACTCTTGAGGCCGGTCAGGACGGCGTGGTCTTGCTCGCGCGCACACCATTCTATGCCGAGCGAGGCGGGCAGATGGGCGATCGCGGCGAGCTGGCGCACAGCGGTGCATCCTTCGAGGTTCGAGACGTTCAGTACCGCGACAAATCACACCGCCATATCCTGCACAAAGGACGCGTGCGCGAAGGGCGCATCGCCGTCGGAGACGTCGTCGACGCCTTCGTTGATCCGGCGTGGCGGCGCGAGATCCGCCGCCATCACACCGTGACCCATCTTCTCCAACGCGCGCTCAAGGATGTGGCGGGCGAAGGCGTGTCGCAGCGCGGGAGCGCCGTGTTCCCCGACCGGACGCGCTTCGACTTCGAATCGCCGGTCGGCGCGCTCGGCAAAGATCAGCGCAGTCAAGTGATCGCTCAGGTGAATGAACTGATCCGCGCCGACTATCATATCGGCGTGCAGACGATGTCGTTCGAAGAAGCCGCGCGACGGGGCGCTGTGTTCATGAAGGGCGAGCGCTACGGCGACGTCGTTCGGGTCGTGACGTTCGGTCCAAGTGTGGAACTTTGCGGCGGTACGCACGTGGACTCCACGGGCGAGATCGGCCATTTCGTGTTGCTCTCGGAGAGCGCCATCGGCGCCGGCATTCGCCGCGTGGAAGGCCTTGTCTCCCAAGCTGCAGATGCTTACGTCGAGCGCGTGCGCGATGCGGCGGAAGACGCCGGCACCATCCTCGCCTCAACAGTCGAGCAGCTTCCGGAATCGGTCGCGAAGCTCAACCGCGATCGCAAGGAACTGGAAAAGAAGATCGCCGCGCTGCAGGCGCAGTTGGCGCAGACGCGCGCGTCAGCGCATCTCGAAAACGTCCAAGATGTCGATGGCGTCGCATATCTCGCGGTCCACGCAGCCGGTGAAGAGGGCGTGGCGGTGAAGGACCTCGCTGAATCTCTGCGCGCGAAATTCAAGAGCGGTGTGCTTGCCGTCGCCGGCCGCGAGAACGGCAAGGTGGGCATCGTCGTCAGCGTGAGTTCGGACCTGGTCAAACGCGGACTGTCTGCGAAGGACGTCTTTGCGACAATCGCGGCGCACGCGGACGCCAAGGGCGGCGGGAGCCCGGCATGGGCGCAAGGCGCAGGCAAGAACGAAGCCGGCATCGACGCCGGATTTGCAAGCGTTCCGTCGATGATCCGCGAGTCGCTGCGTGCCTGATCCGGTCGCATTGGTTCTCGCGGCGCTCTTCGCGCTCGCGCCTGTGCAAGGAACCGCGGTTGCGACGCCGATCGCTGCGCCGCCGTCCAGCGCGCTCGCGCTCTTCAGCCGATATCAGTCGCGCATGCTCCTCATCAAGCAACCGCCGGTGATGGTCTTCGAATACACGCGCACGAGAAGCGGACCGACACGCGTCGTGACGGAGAATCATCGTGTCTATCGCGATGAAGCGGGTCACGAACGCAACGAGACGACCGCGATCAACGGTTCGCCGTTGGTCCCGCCGCCCTTCATCACGTATGCGCGCACCGACTGGCCCTACGGCGCAGAGAAGTTTCTCGTCGACGCCAATGCGTATGCCGTCGAACCCAGAGGCGTCGACCAAGTGAACGGTCGCAGGGCGTATACCTACGCCGTCGTCCTTAAGGAACCGGCTGCCTTTGCCGTGACGGACCTCGAACTCGACGTTCGAAGCGCATTGCCGCTGCGCGAGCGTTTCACCGCAAGCTCCGACATCTGCAACGCATCGGGGACGATCGAGTTCGGACGGAGCGGAGCCTATTGGATGCCGACCATCGTCGGCGTCTCATGCACACTCGCCGCTACTCCATCGCAGGCGGCAGCGGCCGTCGCGCCGACGCCGCCTCCGATCCGCGACACCATCCGCTTCACGACCTATTCGTATCCGACCGCGATCCCGCCGCAGGTCTTCGGAATCGTGCCTTCCCCGGCGCCGTCCGGCGCGGATTCACTAGGACCGTGAGCGAGGCGCGGCGCGTCGAAAGCGCCTTCGGTCCACGCACGTGGATCGTGTTCGCCGGCGCGCTCGTCTTCTATCTCATCTCATCCGGCGGTAAGCAGTCGTTCTACGATAACTACACGCTGCTCGCAAACGCGTGGCTGCACGGTTCGATCGCGATTCCAGATCCCGGTCCGGCCATCGACGCCCTCAAGTACATGGGCAAGTTCTACATCATCGAGGCGCCGATGCCGGCCGTGATCATGCTGCCGTTCGCTCTGCTCTTCGGCCTAAACGCAAACGAAACGCTTGCATGTGTGTTGTGCGGCGCGGTGGCCGTGACGGCGGCCGATGTCATCTTGCGCCGCATGGGCGTGAGCGACGTCGCCCGCGACGCGACGCTTGCGTTCCTCGCCGCGGGCACGGTGCTCTGGTGGTGCACGGCCTTTGGGGCGGTGTGGATGTACGCGCACGTGGCCGGCGCGATGTTCGCGCTCCTCTTCCTGGCCGAATGGTACGGCCACAGGCGCCCATGGCTCTTGGGTTTGCTGATCGCCTGCGCCGCGCTCTCGCGCTTTCCCATCGTGCTCGCCGCGGTTCCGTTCGGTCTCTGGCTGCTGGCGGAGACGCCGCCGGAGAAGCGCTGGCGCGTGCTCGGATCGGCGGCTCTCGGCATCGCGCCGCTCTTCCTCTTATATGCGGGGTACAACTTCGCGCGCTGGGGCACGCTCAACGATATCGGATACACGGTCTGGTATCATCAGGACTCCGTCGGCTCTCCCACCGGAAGCCCGTTCCAACTGCAATATCTGCCGTTCAACTTGTACAGCTTTTTTGTGCTCGCGCCCGACTTCACCGGCTACTTTCCGTACCTGAAACCCGAGTCGTTGGGCGTCTCGCTCACCTTGACGAGCCCAGCGCTCGTGCTCGCCTTCGCGGCTTTGCGCGGGCGCGAATCCTTCGCGCTCTGGAGTGCGGCGGTGCTGACCGCGATCCCATCGCTGCTCTACTACGTCAACGGTTTCGAACAGTTCGGCATGCGCCATTCGCTCGACTTCACTCCGTTCTTGATTCCGCTCGTGGCGCGCGGATTCGAGCGCACGCCGCGCATGCTCGGCTTCGCATTGGTCGCGTTTTCCATCGCCGCGAATCTTTTCGGCGTCTGGTACTCGTGGGCGTATCACGCGTATCACGTCGTGCCGTAGTCGAACGGCGCGCGCATTAAGGAACATTAACCGGCACGACACCATAGCGATGCGCTGCGATCGCTCTCTCCAAGGCTATTGAGGCAAACCTTAAGAAACGATGGTCGAAATGTCGCAGGCCAGCGTTGAGCGCGCGCCCTCGAAGCAGTGGAAGATCCTTGTGGTGGACGATGAAGTGCATATACTTCAGACGCTTCGCTACAATCTCGAGAAGAACGGTTACTTGGTCTGCACTGCCGGCGATGGCCGGCAAGCGCTGAGCATCCTCGAAATCGAGAAGCCGGATCTCTGCGTGCTCGATATCATGCTGCCCGAGCTCGACGGCACGGAGGTGTGCCGCGAGATCCGCAAGCGCTCGAACATGCCTGTGCTCATGCTGAGCGCGAAAGATCAAGAGATCGACAAGGTGCTCTTGCTCGAGATCGGCGCTGACGACTACATCACAAAACCGTTTTCCATCTACGAGTTGCTGGCGCGCGTAAAGGCGCACTTGCGCCGGCTCGGCAACGCCGCCAAGGCCGCCCAAGATGTCACGGTGTTGACGGGCGGCGACATCGAGCTCGACGTCGCCCGGCAGCGAGTCACGAAGGGCGGCAAGGTCGTTGAGCTTGCTCCCAAGGAATTCTCATTGCTGCACGTGCTGCTCGAGAACCGCGGCCGCGTGGTGACTCGTCAGACACTGCTCGATCGCGTGTGGGGCTACGATTTCTACGGCGACCAGCAGACCGTAAACGTCCACGTCCGCTGGCTGCGCGAGAAAGTCGAAGACGACCCGAACGAACCAAAGCACATAATCACCGTGCGCAGTCGCGGATATCTCTTCCGCGAGTGATCCGATGATCTCGCCGATTCTCGCCGCGGCGCTCGCGCTCGCCGCCGCATTCATCATCGCTTTCTGGGTGACGCGACGCCGCCTTGAAGCCGCGCGCGCCGAACTCGCCGCGGCCGCCAACGGCGCAGCGAGATCGTCGGACAGCGACCTTGCGGCGATGGCGCGTCTCAGCGCGCTGCTGGACGCTCTGCCCGTCGGCGTCATCGTCATCGACGACGACGCACGGGTCGTCGCCTTCAATGCCGCCGCCACCGAGATCCTCGGCGTGCAAGCAGAGCGTGCGATCGGGCGCGCGCTCATCGAGAGCGTGCGCAGCTACGACTTGGATCGCCGGCTTCTGGCGGCGTTGCGCGAAGGCGTGGAAGGCACGGCGGACGTGCCGCTGCACGCGGCTTCCGATCGCAGCCTGCGCATCACCACCAAAGCCGTGCATGCCGCCGATGGCTCCATCGAGGCGATCGCCATCGTCGAAGATCTCACGCGCGTGCGCGATCTCGAAGCGATGCGCCGCGATTTCGTGTCGAACGTCTCGCACGAATTGCGGACGCCGCTCTCGGCGATGAAGATCATGATCGAAACATTGCAGTCGGGAGCGGGGGGCGAAGCGGCTGCGGGCTTTCTCCGAAGCCTCGCAGCGGAAACCGATCGCATGGTGGCGCTCGTTGAAGATCTGCTCGACCTCGCGCGGCTCGAAAGCGGCAAACTCGAGATGCGCTTCGGCAGCGTCGATCTCATAGACCTATGCCGCGACGTGGTCGCTTCGCATCTGCCGCGTGCGCGCCGCCTGGGCATTTCGCTCAAAGCAGCGTTGCCGGAGGGAAGAGTCACGATCATCGGCGATCGCGACAAGCTCGTGCAAGTCATGGTGAATCTGCTCGACAACGCGCTTCGGCATACGCCGTCGGGCGGTCACGTGGAAGTGGGGTTGAGCTCGGCTCCGAGCCTTGCGACGCTCTACGTCAAAGATGACGGGCCGGGAATACCGTATGACGCGCTACCGCACATCTTCGAGCGCTTTTACGTCGTGGACCAATCGCGCTCGCGCAGCGCAGGCGGTACTGGCCTCGGACTTGCTATCGTCAAACACATCGTCGAGGCGCACGGCGGGTCTGTGACGGCAGAGAGTGAGCTCAACAGAGGAACGACTTTCCGCTGTACGTTTAGCGGCTAGATGACTGCACGATCGTCCACGTTTTCACCAGCGATATCAATCGCCGGGGACGCGGCGGATCATCGGGATGACCAAGCTCCGTCGCTCGCGTTCGGCGGAGTTGTACTATCCCGATGTTCCGCCGCGTCCCCGGTAATCGACATCGATCGGTGATGCAAGGTTTACAAACGGGCGTGCGGGCCCTATAATGCAATATATTCGACGGATTACGCGTTAGCGAGGGACGATTGGCCCGCGAGAACTTCCACCGCATACTCAACGAAACCCAACAGGACGTCTTGCGCATGGGCAGCCTCGTCGAGGAAGCCATCACCAAGGCCGTCGATGCTTTGGCGCGGTCCGACATAGCCCTCGCTGAAGAAATCCTCAATTTCGACGACTATATCGACGATTTGAACGTCCGCATCGAGACGAATTGCCTCAACCTGCTCGCCCTGCAGCAGCCCATGGCGTCCGATCTGCGCACGATCGCGGCCATGCTCGACATCATCATCGACCTAGAACGCATCGGCGACCATGCCTGCGACATCGCGCAGATCACAAAGCACCTGGCGAGCGAACCGCAGCTCAAACCGATGATCGACATCCCGCGAATGGCGGCTCGAGCGCGAGAGATGCTGCGCGAAGCGCTAGATGCGTTCGCCAACCGCGACGCAATGGCCGCGCACCGCATACCGGCGAAAGACGATGAAGTCGATCGTCTCTATCGCACGGTGTTCAAAGAGCTCATCGAATTCATGGCCAAGGATCCCAAGGCCATCAACAGAGGCAGTAACCTCATCCTGGTCGCGCTCTATCTCGAACGGATAGCCGACCACGCCACGAACGTCTGCGAGCGCGTCGCGTATATGGTCGAGGGCGTCCCAAAGAAACTCAAACGATCGGTCGTCGAGATCAACGATGTCGCGGCGCACGGCGACGAGCTCATACGGGCCTCCCGTGTGGAAGGCGCGGCCGGGGCGCCTTAATCTTCCTTAAGGTTGCGATAACCCTGGCTTGATGGCTCTCATGATATGATGGCCAAGCAAGTGTCCACCCATGGTATTCTCACCCGAAGACAGGAGCACTGAAGATCATCGTGCGCATACGCCCCCTCGTCCTCAGCGCGGTCGCTGTCGCGGCCGTGGCACTCATCGCGCTATTTGGCACAGCGATCGTCCGCGCCGATGCCCAGCTCGTCGGCGCCGGCTCGTCGTTCGATTATCCGTTCTTCTCGCGCGCGTTCTACCAGTATTCGCAAGTCCACACGGACGTCTCTGTAGACTACCAGAGCATCGGCTCCGGCGCGGGCATCCAGCAGTTCACCGCCAAAACGGTCGACTTCGGCGCTAGTGACGTGCCGATGAACTCGAAGGAATTGGCCGCCGCCAACGCATCGAACGGCGCGGTCGTTCAAGTGCCGGTCGCGCTCGGCGGGGTCGTCATCGCCTACAACGTGCCGGGAGCACCGGCGAATCTCCATCTCACACCCGACGCGCTCGTCGCCATCTTCGAGGGCAAGATCTCGAACTGGAACGACAAGGCGCTGGCAGCGCTCAATCCAGGGTCGAATCTGCCGAACCTGCCGATCGTCACGGTGCACCGCGCCGACGGAAGCGGCACCACATACATCTTCACCGACTATCTAAGCCGCGTCAGCTCGGCATGGAATTCGAGCGTCGGCACAAGCAAGACGGTGAGCTGGCCGGCCGCGGCTGCATCGCTTGGTGCAAAAGGCAATGAAGGCGTCGCCGGGCAGGTCCGCAACAATCCGGGCGCCATCGGCTACGTCGAACTCGCGTACGCGCTCGAGAACGGCATGACATACGCCGCGATCCAAAACAAGAGCGGTAGATTCGTCTCTCCGACGCTCGACAGCGTTCGCGCAGCCGCCGCCCAAAAGCCCAACGTGAACCCGACCGATTTCTCGATCGTCGATCAGCAAGGCGCTTCGAGCTATCCGATCTGCGGTTACTCGTGGGTCATGCTCTGGAAGACCCAGCCGGACGCCGGTCGCGGACACGCGCTGGTCGATCTGTTCAATTGGGTGGTGAGCTCGGGACAGACATACGCGAAAAACGTGCACTACGTGCCGCTGCCCTCAAACGTCCAAAACGGTGCCCGCCAAGCGCTAGCGACCATCCATTAGACAACAAACCGCGACGAAAGGCGGTGCGGCAGCAGGCGACAAACCTGAGTTCCGCACCGCCTTCGTCATCCGCCCAGAGAGCGTCGTGTCGCAGCAAACCGTCGACATCGCAACCGCCGGATTGAGACTCACGTCAACGCGATTGCGACGCGCGATATCGCCCGTCGGCGACCGCGCATTTCTCGCCACCGTCACCGGCGCCGCGTGGCTCGTGCTGCTCGTCGTGGCCGGTCTCTTCGTCGTCTTGCTCATCGCGTCGCTGCCCGCGATCAAGACAGTTCCGATCTCGTCGATCGTCAGCACCGCGTGGGATCCGACCAACGGCAAGTACGGCGTGCTTTCATTTGTGTTCGGCACGCTCGTGACGTCGGCTATCGCGCTCGCGATCGCGGGTCCGATCGGCGTCGCCTGCGCGCTCTATCTCGCGGAGCTCGCGTCGCGCCGGCTGGCGGGGCCGCTCGGCATGCTCGTGGAGCTGTTGGCGGCGGTGCCGAGCGTGGTGTACGGCTTATGGGGACTGTTCGTGCTCGCACCGATCATGCGCACGATGGTCGAGCCGTTCTTGAATAAGACTTTAGGGTTCTTGCCGCTGTTCCAAGGTCCGTTCTATGGCGTGGGAATGCTCGCCGGCGGCGTCTTGCTCTCGATCATGGTCCTTCCGACCGTCGCGGCAATATCGCGCGATGTGTTCCTTGCGGTCCCAAACGAGCAGCGCGAAGCCATGCTCGCACTCGGTGCGACCAAGTGGGAAGTGCTCGCAAAAGCGGTCCTTCCGTATGCGCGCTCCGGCGTCATCGGCGCGCTCGTGCTCGCGCTCGGCCGCGCGCTCGGCGAAGCCATGGCTGTCGTCATGGTCATCGGCAACAAGCCCGCCATCGCGGCCTCGCTTTTCGCGCCAGGCTACACGATGGCCAGCGTTCTCGCAAATGAGTTCACCGAGGCCACCGGCAGCCAGTACGTGGCGATGCTGATCGAGATCGGCTTATTGCTCTTCGTCGTCAGCCTCGTCGTCAACGTCATCGCTCGCACGTTGGTCTGGGGAGTCGCGAGCGGTTCGCGATCGCGCGCCCGATGACAAGGCTCTCGGTGCGGCGCGCATACAGCGGATTCATGGTGGTCGTCGCGGGCTTGTGCACGGTGCTCGCCGCCGGCGTTCTTGCGGCGGTCATCTTCTACGTCGTCGAAAACGGCGCCGGCGCGCTGAGGCCATCGTTCTTCACGAAACTTCCTGCGCCGATCGGCATCCCTGGAGGCGGAATCGCAAATGCGATCGCGGGCTCCGCGCTCGTGATCGCGATGGCATCGATCGCCGCGATTCCGATCGGCGTCCTTGCCGGGATATATCTCGCGCTCTACGGCCGCGGAAAGACCGCCACCGCCGTGCGTTTCTTGAGCGACGTGCTGACGGGCGTTCCATCTATCGCGATCGGCGTCTTCGCGTATGCGCTCGTCGTGCTGCCGAGCAGACATTTTTCGGCCCTTTCCGCATCGGTTGCGCTTGCCATCATCATGCTGCCGATCATCGTCCGCACGACCGAGGAAGCGGTCAGGTTGGTGCCGCACTCGATCCGCGAAGGGGCGCTCGCGCTCGGCATCCCAACGTGGAAAGCCGTACTCCTCGTGACGCTGCCGTGCGCTCGAGCGGGTATCGTCACGGGAACGCTGCTCGCAATCGCTCGCGTGGCGGGCGAGTCCGCGCCGTTGCTCTTCACCGCTTTCGGCAGCTTGTTCTGGGGCCGCGGGGTCAACTCGCCCACGGCGGCGCTGCCGCTCGTGATCTTCCAATATGCGATCTCACCCTACAAGGACTGGCAGCAATTCGCATGGGGCGGCGCGCTCGTACTGATCATCTTCGTCTTCCTGTTGAACCTTGCCGCGCGACTTGCGCTGCCGTCGAGGATGCCAAGCCGATGACGCGACCGCTTGTCGAGGCCGCATGACGGTCGATCTTCGAACGCAGTCGCTCAGCGCGTACTACGGCAAGCATCTTGCCGTCCGCGACATCACGATCAACTTCGAGAAGAACGCGATCACGGCGCTCATCGGTCCGTCCGGCTGCGGCAAGTCGACGCTCTTGCGCTGCCTGAACCGCATGCATGAGGTCATCGCAAATACGCGAGTCGAAGGGCAAGTCGTTCTCGACGGCGAGAATCTCTACGACCCCGGCGTCGATCCCACAGCGTTGCGCCGCCGCATCGGCATGGTCTTCCAACGCGCGAATCCGTTCCCCACGATGACCATCAAAGACAACGTGGTCGCGGGCGTGCGCCTCGCCGGCGAAGTGAGGGATCGCGCCGACCTCGATGCGATCGCCGAGAAAAGTCTGCGCCAGGCCGCGCTTTGGGATGAAGTCAAGGACAAGCTGAATCAATCCGGCACATCGCTTTCGGGCGGTCAGCAGCAGCGGCTCTGCATCGCACGAGCCCTCGCCGTCGAACCAGAAGTGCTCTTGATGGATGAACCGGCGTCGGCCCTTGATCCGATCTCGACGATGAAGATCGAAGAGCTTATGCGCGATCTCAAGAAGACGTACACGATCGTCATCGTCACGCACAACATGCAGCAAGCGGCGCGCTGTTCGGACTATACCGGCTTCATGCTGGCAGGGGAGGCGACACCCGGCGAACTCGTGGAGTTCGGCGATTCATCGTCGATCTTCACCACGCCCAAGGATCCGCGGACGGAAGACTATATCACCGGACGTTTTGGCTAGGGCCATTCATAAGGGGAGAGACCGATCGTGAAGATGCGTGTGTTCGCCATGGCGGCGCTTGTGGCGGCGATCTCTTTGATGGGCAGCGCCGCGCAAGCATTCGGGCTGCTGCCTGACGGCCGTTCGGTGACGCCGACCGGATTCACCATCCCGGTCGAAGGTTTCGCCACGTCGGCGGCCATGTCGCCCGATGGCCAATGGATCGCGGTGCTCTCGCAGGACGGGAATGCGATCGACGTGATCGCGACCGGCGAAGATGCAAGGCAAGTGGACCGGCTCGCCGCACCGTTTGCATCGGGCATGACGTGGACGAGCGACGGACTTTACGTCACCCGCGGCTTCACGGGAATGATCTCACGCTATCGGTACGATTCGGCGGCTTCCGTCGACGGGCCGGCGTTCACCAAGCGTGCCGACCTTCATCTCGGCGGCCTGCTCAACGGCATCGTGGAAGATCCGTCGTCGCACCATATCGTCGTCGCGCGCACTGCGCTGCAAGAGGTCGACGTGGTCAGCGACGCGAGCGGAGCGGTGCTCGGTCGCCTGAAGGCAAGCGGCCAGCCGTTCTCAGTCGCCCTGACGGGCGGCCGCATCATCGCCACGCTCTACGACAGCGATCACATAGATGTCTGGTCGGGCGGTGCCGCGACGCCGACGCACGTTCCCACAGGCGCGCACCCCACCGCGCTGCTCGTCGCGGGGCAGCATGCGTTCGTCGCCGACGCCGACGGCTCCGACGTCGCGGAGGTCGATCTCGCGACGCTTGCGGTGACACGACACGTCGACCTTTCCCTTGCGCCGCTGCCGCCCGCGGGTCAGACTCCCTCAGGCATGGCGGTTTCGGCCGATGGCCGTGACTTGTTCGTCGCGGAATCTGGTTTCAACGATGTCGCAGTGGTGGACCGCACGAGCGGAAAAGTGCTCGGCAGAATTCCGACCGGCTGGTATCCGATGGCGGTGATCTCGAAAACTTCGTCGACCATCGACGACGACCCGCGCCCGAAGCAACAGCTCTGGATCGTGAGCGCCAACGGCCTTGGAACGCAGCCCGATCCCGGATCTGAATGGAACGGCTGGTATACGGGCTTCCTCCAACACCTGCTCTTCGAGCCGGCTCGTCTTCCGGAATGGACCGCGCAAGTCGCAGCAGACAACCACTTCGCGGTGGCCCAGCCCGCAGCCGACCAACTGCCGCCGATCAAACACGTCGTGTTCATCGTGCGCGAGAACAAGCATTTCGACGAAGAGTTCGGCGACGAGCCCACGGCCGACGCGGATCCCGCGCTCTTGCTGTACGGCCGCCGTTTCACGCCCAACGCGCACGCGCTTGCCGAACGCTACACGCTCTTCGACAATTTCATGGGCAATGGTCAAGCGAGCATCTACGGACATTCGTGGACGACGCAGGGCATGGTCAACGACTACCATGTGCGCAACGCGCACACGCCGGACGACCCGGCATCGAAAACCGACCAGCGCGTGCCCTACTCCATCTGGCCGTACGCCGAGATGGGTGAAGATCGAGTGCCGGTCGCCACGATGGACTTCGACTGGTATAAAGATCGAAGTCAACTCCCAAGCGGACCGCGCGTCGACGTCAGCGCGATATTCGGCCCCAATGGAGAGCTGATCGACGGATTCCAGCGCAAGGGCGTTTCGTATCGCGTATACGGCGAGCAGATGACCGTCGTACGCGGCGGGAACATTGCGCCAGGTCTTGCCGCTAACGCTGACCGCGAATACCCCGGCGCGCACATAGACTTCGCGGTCTCCGATACCCATCGCGCGGAGTTGTTTCTCGCCGACGTGAAAGCGCACGGCTTGGCCGCGTACTCGTACTTGACGCTTCCGACCGATCACACCGCAGGCACGAAAGCCGGCTTTTACACGCCCGCGTCGTACGTCGCGAACAACGATGCGGCGCTCGGACTCATCATCGACGGACTGTCGCACATGCCCGAATGGCGCGATACCGTCGTCTTTGTCACGACCGACGATCCGCAAGGAAGCGGCGATCACGTGGATTCGCACCGGCAGCCGGCGTTCGTCATGGGACCGTACGTGCGCAAGAGCTTCGTGGACCATACGCATTACAGCATTCCGTCGATCCTGCGCACGGTGGAAGTGCTCTTCGGCATCGATCCGCTGAATTTGTACGACGCCGAGGCGCCGCCGATGCTCGATGCGTTCTCGATGACGCCCGACGTCGAGACGTATGCCGCGATACCTGCGAACATCCCGATGACGAAGAATCCCGGGAAGGCGGTCAGCATGGCCTTCGTGCTGGACGGGCCCGATTCGGCACTCATACCGGACCAGGAGTGGCGCTCGATAAAAGGCGACGCCTCGCTTGCCGCGCATCTCGCGTACTTGCGTCAACTCGGATTCGTTCGCGTGGCCGAAGCGAGTGACGACCGCGACACCGGAGGCAAGCGCTAGCGCCGGGCCAGACGCGCACAAGGGTCCCCCGAGGAATCGCGCCGAACGCCGAAAGGCATGACCGGATTGGCGGAACGGCTCACCATCACGTCGGGCCGTCTGTGCGCATGGCTCGTCGTCTGCGCGCCGGTATCGGTCGTCGCAGTCATCGCCTATGCCGCGATGCAAGTGCGCGACCGGCCCGCCGACATCTCGTACGTCGCGCCGATCGCGATGACGCTCGTCATCGCCGCGGTCGCCGCAGCGGTCGGGGGCGGGCTCGGCGGAGTTCTCGCGTTCGCCAGTGCAGAGTTCGGCCAACCGCGCCTCGCGCGCGTCGTCCGGATGTGCGTCGCGTGCGTGCGCTCCGTGCCGCCCCTCGTTCTCGGCTGGCTCGCGTGGCTCATCATCATGCCGACCGCGTACTCGCTCGGCGCAAAAACGCCGCCGCAGATGTGGGAGCTCGTCGCCGCGGCGATCGTGGTCCTCGCCACGCTGATCGTGCCGCCGGCATTCGGCGCGGTGTTGCACGCTCTCGATCGCGTGCCGGCGGAAACCCGCGCCGCCGCCGCCGCATCGGGCGCGAATAGGGCGCAGGTGGCATTGCAAGTCCTCGTTCCGCTCGTGGAGCGGACGTTGTGGGCTGCGATTGCGATGGGATTTGCCCGCGCAGCGGGTGAGGCGACGGCGGTGACGCTCGTCTTTGTCGCCGGCGCCTTCTATCAATGGCCGCTCGCAGGGGTAGCGCTCGGAACAAGCCTTGCGGGCGCGCACGGTGCCGGAGATCTGATCTCGCTAGGCCAGGCTGCCGCCGCCGGGCTCGTGCTGACCTCATTTGGATTTATCGCGGTCATCGTCGCCAACCGCTTCGATCGGCGGATCGCATGGGCGTAAGCGGGTTTCCGGTAGGACCCTTCGACGGAACGTGGACGACGCTGTTCTCCGTCGCGATCGCTCTGCCCATCACGATGATCGTCGCGCTTCTCGCGGCGCTGACCGTCGCGGCCGAAGCGGCAGGCGCCGCGAGCTCGCTTGTCCGCTCTGCAGGCCGAAGCGCGCGCGCCGTGCCGCCGGTCGTGACCGGCTGCGCGGTCGCGGTCATCGCGGCGGCGAGCGGGGCGACAAACATCGTCGGCATCACCGTGCTCGCCCTGTTCATCGCATGCCTGCCGTCCGCTGCCGCAACGCTCGTCGAAACGTTCAATTCGCGCTACGCGCGTCGCCGGTTGTTCGCGGCCGCGGCGGCCGGCGCGTCGCCCCGCTACATCGCTCTTGCCGTGCATATCCGCGGCTCGGTGCGTTTGATCGGCGCCGTCGCACTTCGAACGGCCGCCCGAATGTGCGTCGAGACCGCAGCGATCGTGATCGCGCTTGCGGGCGTGGCAGGCGCGTTCAGCGGCGGACCGTCACCTGCCAATGTCGAGGCGCCGTATGCGCCGTTCGCCGTCATCCAATTCTTTGCGTCGGCCGCGCACCCCGAAGCGCCCATCATCGCATGGCGAGCGATCTCGCTCGTCGCGCTTGTCCTCGCTCTGCACGCGGCTGCGCGGCTGATCGAAGGTGAACCCCACGAATTGCGCGGGCGCGCATGAGCGCGATGCGTTCGGCCGGGCTCGAGCCGAAGCTGGCGGTCGCGGACCTGCGGGTCTCGCGCGAAAATCTCGAAGTGCTGCGCAGCGTCTCGTTCTCGCTTCCGGCCGCGACGTCGCTCTCATTCATCGGCGCCGCCGGTTCGGGAAAGTCGGTGCTTCTCCGCGCCTTGTGCCGCCTGCTTGAACTGGATCCGCTCTGGCGCTTCTCGGGAAGCGTCATCCTCGACGGGGAAGAGATCTTGAGCTCTTCCGCCGACGTAGCCCGCGTCCGCAGGCGCCTCGGTTTGGTCTTCCCCTCGCCCGCGCTGCTGCCGATGTCCGTCTTTGACAACGTCGTGTTCGGATTGCGGGCCATGGGAGTCCGAAGCGAGCGCGCTCTCGAAGAGGCGTACGAGCGTGCGATGCGCCGCGTCTTGCTCTGGGAACCGCTCGGCGCGCGACCCAAGAAATTGCCGGAGAGCCTGCCCCACGAAATGCGGCAGCGGATCTGCATCGCGCGCGCGATCGCGCTCGAACCGGAAGCGCTGCTGCTGGACGAACCGGCTGCCGGCCTCGACCCGGTCGCCACGCAAGTGCTCGAAGACGTCCTGATCCGGCTGCGGCGCGAGTGCACGCTGATCGTCGCGACGAACAATCTGCAGCAAGCCGCACGGCTATCAGACGTCACCTGTTACTTGGCCCGCGGCGAAGTGGTGGAGATCGGCGACACACCGTCGTTATTCAGCCGGCCGTCGGACCCGCGCACCGAAGACTTTCTCGCAGGGCGCATAGATTGAGGAGCGATCAGTGAAAACCGAACCGATGCAGTCACCGCTCGGACCGATGCGCGATGACGGCATGCGCTACTACGACTCGGCGCTCGACGTCGTCGGCCGCACGCCGCTCGTCAAACTGCGGCGCGTGATGGACAGCCCGAAGTGCACCGTGCTGGCGAAGATCGAGTACGTCAATCCCGGCGGATCGGTGAAAGATCGTCCGTCGCTTGCGATGGTGCGCGACGCTGAAGAGCGCGGCTTGCTCCGCCCCGGCGGAACGATCGTCGAGGCGACGTCCGGCAACACCGGCTCGGCTTTGGCGATGGTCGCTGCGATCAAAGGTTACCGCTGCATACTCGTGATGCCCGACAAGGTGAGCGACGAGAAAGTCTCACTGCTGAAGGCATATGGTGCGGAAGTAGTCATCACGCCCACCAAAGCGCCGGCGAGCAGTCCGGAATCGTACTACGGCGTGTCGGCGAAACTCGCCGCCGAGATACCGGGTGCGTTTCAGCCCAATCAGTTCGCCAATCAGGTGAACCCGAAGGCGCATGAAGAAACGACCGGGCCGGAGATCTGGGAGCAGACGTCGGGCAAGATCACGCACTACGTCGGCGGCGTCGGCACGGGCGGCACCATCTCGGGCATCGCGCACTTCTTGAAAAGGATGAATCCAAACATCATCGTGGTCGGCGCGGATCC